>DATFYA010000169.1 GCA_035315345.1 Candidatus Methylomirabilota bacterium | reverse complement strand
CTCCGATTCCTGGCGGGCCGCCTGCAGGCGCTCCTCCTCGGTCAGATCCTCCATGATCATGAGCAGGCGCGGCGGCTCCTCGTCGGCCAGCTGGATCGCGGTCAGGCTGACCCGCACCGGCTTGGTGTCCCGCCGCGCGTAGACGTACAGCTCGTAGAGACCGTCCTGCCGGGCCACGCCGGTGTCCAGCACCTCGCGGGCGTTGCGGACGAGGCGCTCGGCTCGCACCAGCTGCTGCAGGTCGCGCCCGAGCACGTCGTCGTCGCGCAGGCGGAACGACTCGAGGAACGCCCGGTTGGCCGAGAGCACGCGGAGGTCCTCGGACAGCAGCAGGAGCCCGGCGGGCACGCTCGCCACGATCTTGTCGGCGTAGCCCTGCAGGTTGGACATGGCGCGCGCCTGCCGCATCTGCTCCTGGAGGAGACGCGCGCGCTGCTGCTCGCGGTGGAGCGCGATGAGGAAGCCGGCGAGCGCCAGCAGCAGGAACGCGGCGGCTGCGCCGGCCAGCTGCCCCGAGCGGTTGAACTCGGCGAACGCCCGCTCGCGCTCCACCTCGAGGGCGAGGACCCAGCCGGTCGGAGTCACGCGGCGCACCGCGGTGAGCACGGGCACGCCCCGGTGATCGGTCATCTCGGCCACCGCCTCGCGTCCCTCGGCGGCCGCGCGGACGAGCGCGCGCAATTCCATGAGCGACGTGCGCTGCACCGCCGGGTCCACCGCGGGCGGACGCAGCGGCGACAGATACGTGGGCGTGGGCGCGTCCAGATCCGCGAGCAGCGCCTCGCCGGAGCGCGTGTCGCCGTCGTCGGCGAGCAGCGGGTAGAGCCCGTCCTCGGGCCGCGCGGCCAGCGCGACCGCGCCGAGCAGCGCGCGCCGATCGCCCTCGGGCCCGGCGGGCGCGCCGTCCGCGAAGACCGGCACCGTGACGACGAGCAGCCGGCCGCCGCCGGCCTCGACCAGATCGAAGCGCGGCTGACGGGTGGCGGCCACCTTCGCGGCGAGCTCGGCGGCGGGCTCCGCGAAGGGAGCCGGCCCGTTCGAGGACGAGCGGGCCGCCGCCCGGCCCGAGGCGTCCAGCGCCACGACGCCCACGTAGCCGTACGCGGAGGCCACGCGGCTGAGATGCCGCGCGAGGGCTTCGTCGTCGCCCTTTGGCCCGGCGAGCATCGCGCGGACCGCCGGGAACGCGGCCAGCACCTCCGCGTCGGCCCGCCGCGCCGCGAGCCAGCCCGAGACCAGGCGGGCCCGATCGCTCGCGATGGTCGCGATGCGGCTCTTCCAGTGGGCGACGCTGGTCTCGCGCTCGGTGGCGATCTGGTGGGAGGCGAAGAGCACCACCATGATGGCGCCGGCGCCGAAGACGGCGAGGTGGATCCACGGGATGCGCTCGCCGGTGGCGGTCGGGGCGCCGAAGAGACGTCGCCGGCGGCTGCGGACCGCGCCGGGCCGCGCGTGGGTCGACTCGCGGGTGTCGCTAATCTCGCCGGCTCCGCGGTGACGACGTCATAGACACGCGGCCCTGACGCCAGCGCCGCGCACGTCCAGAATAGGACAGGTGCCGCATGGCGACAACATGGCTGGCGCCCGGCCGTCCCGCGGTCAGACGTGGTTGCGGAGCATCAGCTCCTTCGGATGCGGGCGGAGATAAAGCTGGTCGAGCAGGTAACCGACCTCCAGGCGGGCCGCGTGGTGGTTGATGAGGGTGATCGGCACCACCAGCGGGGCGCGGCCGGCCGCGTAGTCGCCGATCAGGGCGAGCAGCTCACGCCGCTCGGCCGGGGCCAGCCGCCCCTTGAAGAAGCCCGCCATGTGTTGCAGCACGTTCACGTGTTTGCGCGGCGTGGCCTCCGTCTGCAGCGCGCGCATGAAGCCGTTGCCGTAGCGGTCCAGCCATGCGGGCGCGGGTTTGACGGGCCGCTCGGCGACCAGCCGGCCCAGCCGCGTATACGCCGCGGGGCTGTGGGCCAGCAACAGGTACTCATGCGCCCTGTGAAACGCCACGACGTCACCGGGGCGAGGCGCCATCTCCCGCAAGGCCGCGAGGCGGCGATACGCGAACACGCGGGTGATGAAGCCGTCGCGCCGCCGTGGGTCGTCGAGCCGTCCCTCCTCTTCCACCGGCAGGAGGGGCAGCGCCTCGCGCAGGACGCGGGCGAACAGGCCGACGCCCGCGCGCTCGGGGGGCGCGGTGTCGTCGCGGTAGAGCTTGACGCGCTCCATGCCGCAGGACGGTGACCCGCGCTTGAGCACGTAGCCGCTCAGGCCGCGACGCGCGAGGTCCTGCACGCCGCGTCGCGCGAAGTCGTTCATGCGGCCGGTGTGGTCGGCGCCGCTGGTCACCCCGAGCAGCCGCGGCGCGGCCGCGTCGCCCACCAGCCGGATCGGCTCCCGCGGCACGCCCATGCCGATCTCCATCTCCGGGCATACCGGCACCCAGGTGACGTGGCGGCCCAGCACACCCGTGAGGTAGGCGTCCCTCTGATGGCCGCCGTCATAGCGCACCGCCTCGCCCAGCAGGCAGGCCGAGATGCCGAGGCGGATCGGCAGATCGGGGGAGCGCCAGGCGGCCTCCGCCATGGCGGGTCAGCGGGTCCGGTAGCGGACTTCGAAGCTCACGCAGCCCGCCGCGGAGTGGAACGGGCCGTGGGGCATGCCGGGCGGCCGCACCGCCACCGAGCCCGCGGGGTAGGGACGGCCGCCGCACTCGAGCACGCCGGAGACGATGTAGATCTCCTCCCAGAAATCGTGGGTCACCACGCGGTCGTTGCCCGATCCCGGCTCGAAGCGCAGCAGCCGCGTGGTCACGCCCTCGTCCTGGCCGCCGCTGATGACCTGCTCCCACACCCCGGGCGGGAATCCGGGCGCGGGCCGCCACGGCAGCGCCGCCGGATCGAAGAACTCGCGCTCGGCCTTCATCGCTGATGTATTGTAGCCGACGTGCCGACCATCGATTCCCAGCGCCTCGAGGCGAAGGCCAGCCGGATGTTCGTGGCGATGGGCGCGCCCGAGCGCGACGCGGCGTGGATCGCCCAGCTCCTGGTGCGCGCGAACCTGCGCGGCCACGACTCGCATGGCGTCATCCGCGTGCCTCAGTACTGGGAGTCGGTGAAGAAGGGCCAGGTGGATCCCAAGACCCCGATCACCGTGACCGCGGAGAGCCCCGCGCTGATCCGCCTCGACGGCGGCGGCGGCTTCGGCCAGGTGGTGGGCCGGCGGGCGATGGAGATGGCGATCGCCAAGGCCAAGGTGGGCGGGCTCAGCGCCGCGTCCACCTCGCGGACCAGTCACGTGGGCCGCCTGGCCGACTACGCGGAGATGGCGGCCAACGCGGGGCTGGTCGGCATGCTGTGGGCCAACTGCGTGCACGGTCTCAACGTGGCGCCCTGGGGTGGCGCCGCGCGGCGGCTCGGCACCAACCCGCACGCGGTGGCCATTCCCGGCGTGTCCGGCCCCGCGATGGTGCTCGACTTCGCGACCAGCGTGGTGGCCGAGGGCAAGATGCGGGTGAAGCGCAACCGCAAGCAGCAGGCGCCGCCCGGCTGGTTCGTGGACGCGGCGGGCCGGCCCGCGACCGATCCCGAGATCTTCTACGGCGAGCCGCCCGGCGCGCTGCTGACCGCGGGCGAGCACAAGGGTTACGGGCTGTCGCTCGCGGTGGAGATCCTCGGCGGCATCCTCTCCGGCACCGGCCCCGCGGGGCCGCCGCCCGGCGTGTTCGCCAACGGCACGCTCATGATCTGCCTCGACGTGGAGCGGTTCCTGCCGCTGGCCGAGTTCCACGCGCAGGTCGGCTCGCTGTTCGCGTGGGTGAAAACCGCGCCGCTCGCGCAGGGCGCCGGCGAGATCCTGATCCCGGGCGAGCCGGAGGCCCGGCTCGAAGCCGAGCGCCGCGCGCAGGGCATCCCCGTCGAGGAGCAGACCTGGAGTCAGATCGAGGCCGCGGCCGCCGAGCTGGGCGTCGGCTAGCAGGCCGATGAAAAAGGCCCGTCTACTTCGTTGGCCCCCTCGGCCGCACGCTCAACGTGGAACGGCCACGCCTCGCGTGCGGCCGTCGGGCGCCGCCTCGTATCTGGACCTTTTTGATCGGCCTGCGATCTACGGAAACAGCCGCTCGGCGTTCCTGAAGGCGATCTTCTCGGCCACGTCGCGCGGCAGCTGGCTCAGGTAGCCGCGCACCTCCGTCACCGAGCCCGGCAAGGCCTCCCACCGCGACGTCATCCACGTGTCCGTCCCGGCCAGGAAGCGGTCGGGGTGGCGGAGGAAGACCGCGCGCCAGCCCGGGTCGAGCTGGCCGCCGGGGGCCACGTCGCCGTTGCGGATCGCGAGGTCCACCCAGAGGGTCGGATACCGATCGAGCAGCGCGCCCACCGCCTGCGGGCCCGACGACATGCCGGCGTGAGCCCAGATCACCTTCAGCCGCGGCTCGATCGTGAACAGCTCCACGATCGCCAGCTCGTCGGAGTGGGCGTGGAGATAGATGTCCTCCTGCAGCGCCAGCTCGGTGATGCGCTTGACCACGAAGGTGCCGGTCTGGCCGCCGAAGAGGTGGAACTCGCCGATGCCCCGGTACACGCCGCCGTTCTTCTGCAGCCGCTCCTGCACGTAGGCGAGCACTGCCGGATCCTGCCACCAGTGCCCCATGTCTCCGCGCGTGCGGTAGGGCCGCAGGATCGGCACGACGCGCTTGGGGTCCTTGGCGTAGAGGGTGAGCGTGCCGTCATCGGGCGTGCTGGACACGAGCGCGCGCTTGACACCCGCCTTGTCCAGGATGCCGAGGATGCGCTCCGGCGGGTACTCGACCCAGTCGCCCGAGCTGTAGTGGATGTGCGTGTCGAAGATCGGCAGGTCCGGGCTCTGCGCGCGGAGCGAGGCGGGAGCGAGCGCGACGAGCGTCAGCGCGAGCCAGACGAGGAGATGCGCCGGGGTCCTGGACGGCACGCCCGAGAGCCTAGCACGGCGCCGTCGTGTTGCACACGCCCATCCGGTCCGCTACGCTGAGCGACGTGAAAAAGGTCATGAGCATCGCGTTCTTGCTGGGGTGGCTGAGCGCGTCCATCGCACCGGCGGCGCCGGCCCAGGGCCTGCCCGGCGGGCGGCGGCTGGACCCCATCGACCGCGCCACCGGCCTCGCCAATCGGCCGTACACCGCGCCGCCGGCGGCGCCGTCGGGGCGCGTGCCAGATCGGTATGTCCCGCCGCAGCGGGTGTACTCGCCCAGCCTCGGCCGCGAGGTCGTCGTGCCGCCGCGCTACGAGGGCCGGCCCGGCAGCCCGCCGCCGGTCGTCACGAACCCGGACGGCGGGCAGCCGACGCTCCTGCCGCCCGGATCGCTCCCTCCGGTGGACCGCGGCGGCGCGCCGTGACGCTCGAGGCGGTCGGGATGGCCGAGATCAACAAGATCTTCGCGGTCACCGATGCGATGGGCGTCCACCGCGAGTCGCTCGTCATCCCGCTCGGCCCGGGGCAGGGCCGGGTGCGCAAGCTTCCGAGTGGCAAGCTCGAGATCATCGTCGACCGGGAGACGCCGATCGACGAGTGGCTCCAGGGATTGCCCGCGCTGATCCGAGCCGCCATGGCGTGAGCCCCCGCCGACGCGGGGAGCTCGGGTTCCTCCCGCTCGTCGCCATCCTCTTCTTCAACGTCAGCGGCGGCCCGTACGGCGTCGAGGACGCGGTGGGCTCGCTCGGTCCCGGTCTCGCGCTGCTCCTGCTGCTGCTGACCCCGGTGGTGTGGAGCCTGCCCGTCGCGCTGGCCATGGGCGAGCTCGCGAGCGCGCTGCCCGAGGAAGGCGGCTACGTGGTCTGGGTGCAGCGCGCGTTCGGCCGCTTCTGGGGATTCCAGGCCGGGTGGTGGAGCTGGATCAACTCGTTCGTGGACGTCGCGGTGTATCCCGCGCTGTTCGCGGAGTACCTCGCCGCGTGGCGACCCGGCATGTCGCCGCTCGAGCGCTGGGCCCTGGCCGTGGCCTTCATCTGGATCCTCACCGCGATCAACCTGATCGGGGTTCGCATCACCGGCTGGTCCGCGGTGGTCATGGCCATCGTCTCGCTCGTTCCGGTGGTGGTGCTGACGATCGCCTCGGCCGCGCAGCTCGACGAGATCCCGTGGCGGCCGTTCGCGGTGGAGGGGGGAAGCCTGCTCACGAACCTCGGGCTGGGCCTCGCGATCATGATGTGGAACTACTCGGGCTGGGACACGCCCACCACCATGCTCGGGGAGACGCGCGCGCCCGGGCCGAGCTTCCGTCGTGCCATGTGGGTGGCGCTGCCGCTGATCACGATCGCCTACCTGCTGCCGGTGGCGGCCGGGCTCTCGGCGGTCGGCGATTGGCAGTCGTGGGAGACCGGGCACTGGCCGGCGGTGGCGCTCGACGTCGGCGGGCCGTGGCTCGCCCACGTCGTCACCTTCGGCGCGGTGGTCGCCACCGCGGGACTCTTTCTCTCCCTCCTGCTGACCAACTCGCGGCTGCCCTACGCGCTGGCGCTGGACGGGCAGCTGCCCGCCCCGCTGGCGCGCCTGCATCCGCGCTTCGGCACGCCGTGGGGCGCGGTGCTGCTCTCGAGCGTCTGCTACAGCCTGTGCGCCTTCTGGTCCTTCAAGGACTTGATCGTGCTGAACATCTGGCTCTACTCGATCGCGCTCCTGCTCGAGCTGGCCGCGTTCGTGGCCCTGCGCCGGCGCGAGCCCGGCCTGCCGCGGCCGTGGCGGGTGCGCGGCGGCGCGGTCGGCATGTGGGTGGTGGCCGTGCTCCCCGCGCTCTGCTGCGTGCTCGCGATGGCCACCGCGGGCTGGACCAACACCTTGGTCGGCGTCCTCGCCGCGCTCACCGGGCCGCTGGCTTACTGGATCTGGCACTCGTCAGGCTCATGAAAAAGGCTCAGCCTGGAATTTTTCAGAGAACGGAGCGCCAGGCTTCCGGGCTCGCGATAGTCGCGGCGGGCGGTGTCGGTATCACGCGCAGGCCGCGGCCGCGCAGCTCGCGCCACACGCCGCCGCGAAAGCGCGGGTCGGCCAGGAGGCCGCCGGCCCAGCTCACCACCAATGGCCGGTGCCGGCCGAGCGGCCGCGCCGCACGCGCGGCCAGATCGGCCAGCGCTCGCTGGGCCTCGCGCGCCGCGCGGCGGGCCTCCGGCTGCCCGGCGCGGGCGCGACGCAGGACCGACGGCGCGAGCGCGGCGATGCGGGCGACCGCGTCGGGCGCGATGGCGAGGCGGCGGGCGCGCGCCGGCGTCACCGCGCCGGCGCGCAGCCACGCGCGGCCGAGCGCGAACGCGGAGCCGTCGTCCCCCAGCAGCGGGCCCAGCCCGCCCGCGCGCGTGAAGCGGCCGCGGGCGTCGCGCGCGAGCGCGATCGAGCCGGTGCCCGCGAGCAGTAGCACGCCCGCGCGGTCGCCGAGCGCGGCGAGATAGGCGCCCTCGACGTCGGAGATCACGACCACGCGCGCGGCGAAGCGACGCAGCCGCCGCGCGAGGGTCTGGCGCTCCGCTCCCGTCCAGATGCCGCGCGAGGCCACCCCGAGGGCCGACACGTCGCGCCGCGCGAGGCGCCAGCGGTGCCACAGGCGGTCGAGCAGCGCGGGCAATCCCGCCGGCCCCGGCGTCCGCGCCTTGAAGGCGCGGCGGGGGCCGCCCGCGGCGGTCACGCGCACCCACGTGCCACCGAGGTCCACGACGACGCGCAGGCCGCCTCCGCTCGGGCCGAGACCGCGATTCACGATCAGGTCTCCTTCAGGCTCAGCAGCTCGAAGATCTCGACCGGCTCGCGGCGGCCCTTGACCGCGACGCTGCCGCGATCGCGCGCCACCACCCGGTCCTTCAGGACGGCCAGCGCGGCGCCGCTGATCAGGATGCCGGTACCGAGGTCGCGGTTGAGGCCCTCCATGCGCGACGTGAGATTCACCGTGTCGCCCAGCACCGCATACTTCTTCTTCCGCGGCGCGCCGAGGGTGCCCGCGAAGGCGTCGCCGGTGTGGACCGCGATGCCCATGGCGAGCGGGCCGCGCCCCTGCGCTTCCCAGCGTCGGTTCAGCGTCTCGAGCGCGGCGTGCATCTCTACCGCGGTGCGGGCCGCGTGCCAGCAGTGCTCGGGATCGTCGAGGGGGGCGCCGTACACCGCCATGATCGCGTCGCCGATGAAGTCCTGCACGAGGCCGCGCCGGGCCAGGATCACGTCGACCATCGCGGTGAAGTAGTCGTTCATCATCTCGGAGACGACCTGGGGCGGCAGCTGCTCCGACAGGGTGGTGAAGCCGCGCAGGTCCGACATCAGCACCGACACGCTGCGCACCTCCCCGCCCAGCGGCGCCCCGGCGCGCAGCACCTGATCCATGACCTCGGGGCTCACGTACTGGCCGAAGGCCGAGCGCAGGCGCCGGCGCCGCAGCCAGTGCGCGCCCTGCAGGTAGGCCAGCGTGCCGATGAGGGGAGCCAGGAAGTCGAGCCAGTAGCCTCCGCGCGTGTAGGCCTCGTAGGAGGCGGCGGCCAGCCCGAGCACGAGGGCGAGGCCCACGAGAGCCAGCCAGGCCGGACGCAGCCAGAGCGAGAGCACCGAGATCGATACGCAGACCGCGGTCAGCAGCGCCACGTTCAGATACCACGGCGGCGGCAGCAGCGCCCGACGCGAGAGCAGCGTGTTGAGCATGTGGGCGTGGATCTCCACGCCCGGCATCAGCCCGGTGGGGGTCGGGAAGAAGTCCCGGCTCTCCGCGAACGTCGCGCCCACCAGCACGATGCGGTCGCGGAACGGGTTGTCGGGATCGGGCTCGATGCCGCTCCGGGCCAGGGCCACCAGGGGCTCGCTCGGGAACGCGGTGAACGCGCCGGGCGGGCCCGTGTAGTCGATGCGCCAGGGCGGGTCCGCGAGCTGCGCCGCCGTCACCTCCGCGGCGCCGCCGATGCCGCGGCCGCCTTCGCGCACCGGCAGGGCGACGGCGCCCCGCTCGCCGGCGACGCGCGCCGCGAGCACGGCGGGCGGGATGCCGGCGGACGCGGCGAGCGCCACGAGGGCCAGGGCGGCGACGCGCCCGCCGCCCGCCGAGGGCAGCAGCGGGGTGAACCGGCGGACCACGCCGTCGGCCCCGATCGGCGCGTTGGCGAAGCCCAGCAGGCCGCCCAGCGCGGGCGAGAACGGCGGGAGCAGCGTGAAGGTCCGGTCGTCCCCCGGGGCGGGCATGGCGAAGGTCGCGAAGAGCAGCGAGCCGGGCCGCTTCGCGGTCCACCGTTGCGCGGTGTCGATCAGGAGCTGGTCCTCGGCGGGCGCAGTCGGCGCCGCCAGCACCACGTCGAAGGCGACGACCGTCGCGCCGCTCTTCAGCAGGACGTCGGCCAGGTCCGCGAGGTAGCGGCGCGAGAGCGGCTGGCGCTGGCCGAGCGCCTGGAAGGCGTCGTCGTCGATGAGCACGAGCACGATCTCGGGCGTGGGGACCCGGTCGCGCAGGAACAGGAATGCGTCGACCGCTCGCGTCTCCCAGCCCGCGAAGAGGCCGGTGCGCGAGAGGCCGGTCACCGCGAGGGAGATCAGCAGGCCGACCAGCGTCGCGCGGATCACCCGCACGCGAGGGCCGGATCCCCGGAGCGCGTCGGTCACGTCACGCCGACGGTGTCGGAGATCCGGACGGCCTTGTGCCCCGGGAACGATCCCGGCTCGAGGACGGTCTGGGCGCCCGCCGGTCCCGCCGCGGCGAGCAGCGCGGCCACCGCCAGGAGCCACCGCGACCGCCGCGCCCGAGGCCCGGTCATTGGCTGAGGATCATAGTCCAGCGCCGACGGCGGCGGCAAGGCGCCGCGCCGCAGATTGCCGGGTCCCGGCGCCCGGTCCGCGATAATGAGGCGTGCCCACGTCGGCCCGCCATCGCTGATGCTCTCGACCGAGGCGCAGCTGCTCGTCGACGGCGTCATCGTCGTCGCCTACTTCGCGGGGATCACCGCGGTCGGGCTGTACCTGGGCCGGCGCGACCGGAGCCTGAGCGACTTCGCGCTGGCCGGCCGCCGCGTGCCGTGGTGGGCGGTAATGGCCTCGATCATCGCGGCGGAGACCAGCGCCGCGACCTTCCTGGGGGTGCCCGGTGAGGGCTACACCACGAAGAGCTTCGCCTACGTGCAGATCATGCTGGGCCTGATCCTCGGCCGCATCGTCGTCGGCTACGTCTTCCTCAAGCCGTACTACACGTTCCGGGTCTACACGGTCTACGACTACCTCGGGGTGCGCTTCGGCCCGCGCACGAAGGCCTACGTCTCCGCCCTGTTCCTCTTCATGCGCACGCTCGCGTCGGGGACGCGCCTCTTCATCCCCTCGCTGGTGATGGTGCTCGCCTACCGGATGTTCGTCTCGGGCGCGCAACCGCAGTTCGGCGAAGTGACCACCGTCGGGCCCTACGTGGCCGCGATCGTGGCGCTGACCGTGGTCACGTGCCTCTACACCGCGGTGGGCGGCATCAAGGCGGTGATCTGGACCGACGTGATCCAGGCGTGCCTCATGTTCGGCGGCGCCCTGGTCGCCATCGGCACCCTGCTCGCCCACGTCGGCGGGCTCGGCGAGGTGGTGCGCGCGGTGCCGCAGCTCACCACTCACGAGGGCTATTTCCTCCACGGCTTCGAGGCGAGCCAGATCGCCCGGTGGCGTCAGAGCCACGGCATCGACGTCATGGGCGTCTGGGACTACGTGCGGCTGGTGCTGGCGAGCGACTACACGCTCTTCTCCGCGCTGGTCGGCGCGACCCTCGGCAACATGGCCGCGTTCGGCACCGACCAGGACATGGTCCAGCGCATGCTCACCGCGGAGACCCACCAGAAAGCGCGCCGCAGCCTCATCACCGCCGCCTTCATGGACGTGCCCATCGCCTCCGCCTTCGTCTTCATCGGCATCCTGCTGTTCGTGTACTACCAGCAGGATCCGACCTACCGGCCGGCCGCCACCGCCGACGTCTTCGCCTCGTACATCTTGAACGTGATGCCGGTGGGGGTGCGGGGCTTCGTGGTGGCCGGCGTGTTCGCCACCGCGATGGGCTCGTTCTCGGCGGCGCTGAACGCGCTGGCCACCAGCGCGACCAACGACTGGTACATCCGCTGGCGGCCCCGCCGCAGCGAGCGGCACTACGTGGGCGCGGCCCGCTGGTTCACCGTGCTGTTCGCCGCGCTGATGGTGATCATCGCGGGCGCATTCGCCTACGCGAAGGTGACGAGCCCGGACCTGCGCATCATCCCGGTGGTGCTCGGCATCGCCGGCTTCATCCTGGGGCCGATGCTCGGCGTGTTCCTGATCGGCATGCTCACCCGCGGGCGCGGCTCGGACCGCGGCAACATGCTCGCCATCAGCGCCGGCCTCCTCGCGACGGTGGTGGCCGGCAAGCTGCACATCACGATCCTGAACGGGGTCGCGCCGTGGCTCGGTCTCGAGCCCTCGTTCCATCAGCCCGCGTGGATTCCGGAGGTGTCGTTCACCTGGTGGGCGATGATCGGCGCGGTCGTGGTCATCGCCATCGGCCTGCTCTTTCGCACGCCCGACGCAGTGCGCGGGGCCATCGCCCGCCACGCGCACGAGGCGCAGCTCGCCGAGTCGGTGCCCGTCGACCTGCGGGGTCGGTAGCGACGTCCATGCGCCCCGCCTGAACCGCCGTTCAGTGTGGTATCCTCCCGGCAGGCCAGATAGCCCCCGAGCCCTCTAGCCCAAGAGCCTGGCCCAAGAGCTTGGAAGGAGAGTGCGATGTCGAGTCAGTTCCTCTACCGGTTACCCGTCGAGCAGACCCAGTGGAAGGTGGAAGGCCAGACCACGACCTCGTTCACCTGGGAGTACGAGGACGGCAGCGACGACCTGCTGCGCCTCTACGCCAAGGGCAAGAAGCAGCAGTGGGACGCGGCGGAGCGCCTCGACTGGTCGCAGGACATCGATCCGGACAACCCGATGGGCATGTCGGACCGCACCATCGCGATCTTCGGCACCGACCTCTGGAACAGCCTCGACGAGAAGGAGCGGGTGCACATCCGCCGCAACCTGCAGGCCCACTCGCTGTCGCAGTTCATGCACGGCGAGCAGGGTGCGCTCATCGCCACCGCCCGCATCGTCCAGACCGTGCCGTCCTACGAGTCGAAGTTCTACGCGGCGACCCAGGTCATGGACGAGGCGCGCCATGTGGAGGCGTACTCCCGGCTGCTGCACGAGAAGTTCAAGCTCGCCTATCCCATCACCCCGACGCTGGCCAAGCTGCTGGAGGCCACCATCACCGATCGGCGCTGGGACATGACGTACCTGGGCATGCAGATCCTGATCGAGGGTCTCGCCCTCGCCGCCTTCCAGCGCATCCGCGACAACTCGACCAACCCGCTGTGCGCGGCGGTGAACGCCTACGTCATGCAGGACGAGGCGCGCCACGTGGCCTTCGGGCGCCTGGCCCTCCGCGACTACTACCCGCAGCTGACCGACGCCGAGCGCGACGAGCGCGAGGAGTTCGTGGTCGAGGCCTGCTACCACATGCGCGATCGCTTCGACCAGAAGGAGGTCTGGGAGAACCTGGGCCTGCCGGTCAAAGAGTGCGTCGCGGCGGTGGATCAGTCCGACACCATGAAGCAGTTCAGGCGGCGGCTGTTCACGAGGATCGTCCCCACCGTGAAGGACATCGGGCTCTGGGGCGACCGCGTGCGGCGCGCCTACGAGGACATGGGGGTCATGGAGTTCGCCGAGGTGGACGCGGCCGCGATCCTCGACAACGACAACCGCGTGGCCGAGGAGTTCGACGCCAAGCAGTTCGTGCGCCAGCAGCTCGGCGCCTGATCACCCCCCTCTCCCCTCCGGGGAGAGGGCAGGGTGAGGGGCGGTGTCCTGGATCACCCCAAATCGAAGAGCAGGAGGTGCGCCGACTCCTGCGCGACCATCTCGAGGGCGCTCTCCCCGCTCACCGCCGCGCCGTCGCCCGCCGCCAGCGGCGTCCCGTTCAGCTCGATCCGCCCGCGCACCATCTGGAGCCACGCGTGCCGCCCGTCGGCGAGCGCGTGCTTGACCCGCTCCCCCGGCTCGAGGCGCGAGCCGTACAGGTCCACGTCCTGGTGGATCGTCACGGTGCCGTCACGGCCGTCGCGGGAGGCGAGTAGCCGCAGCGCTCCCCGCTCCTCCGACTCCGGAATTGCCTTCTGCTCGTAGCCGGGGGCCAGGCCGCGGCGGTCGGGCAGGAGCCAGATCTGGAGGAAGTGCACCGGCTCGTCCTGGCGCGCGTTGAACTCGCTGTGGGTGATGCCGGTCCCCGCGCTCATGCGCTGCACGTCGCCCGGCACGATCGTCGAGCGGTTGCCGATGCTGTCGGCGTGGGCAAGAGCGCCGTCCAGCACGTAGGTGATGATCTCCATGTCGCGGTGCGAGTGCGCGCCGAAGCCCTGGCCGGCGGCGACCCGGTCCTCGTTGATGACTCGCAGCGCGCGGAAGCCCATGTGCTCGGGGTCGTGGTAGTCCGCGAACGAGAACGTGTGGGAGGTGTCGAGCCAGCCGTGGTCGAAATGGCCGCGCTCCGCCGCGGGACGCTTGACGATCATCGGACGCTCCTGTCGAGTGAGGGTTGCCTTACAGCCCCATGATACGCCGCGCTCCAAATCGTGGAGGGCGCGGGTATCATCTCTGCATGCTGTCGCCCACCGGTGACGACCGGATCCGGCTGGTCGCCATGGCGATCTCGCTGGCGGTGTCGGTCGGCCTGCTCGCCGCGAAGTTCCAGGCCTACCGCCTCACCGGCTCCACCGCGATCCTTTCCGACGCGCTCGAGTCCATCGTCAACGTGGTCGCGGCCGGCTTCGCCATCGCCGCGCTCCTCTTCGCCCACCGCCCCGCCGACCGCAACCATCCCTACGGGCACGGCAAGATGGAGTTCCTCAGCGCCGCCTTCGAGGGCGGCCTCATCGCCTTCGCGGCGGTGCTCATCATCTACGAGGCGGTCCAGGGCCTGGTGAACGGCGTGACGCTCCGGTCCCTGGACGTGGGCATGGTCGTGGTGCTGGGAGCCGGGCTGGTGAACCTCGCCCTCGGCTTCTTCCTGCTGCGCACCGGCCGCCGCTACGACTCGCTGACCCTGGTGGCGGACGGACGGCACGTGCTCTCCGATTTCTACACGAGCGCGGGCATCGTGGTCGGCCTCCTGCTCGTCTCCGTCACCGGCATCACGTGGCTCGACCCGCTCGTGGCGCTGGTGGTAGCCCTCAATCTCATGTGGACGGGGGTGCGGCTGATCCGTCAGGCCTCGGCCGGCCTCCTCGACGAGGAGGACACCGCGCTGCTGGACCGGCTGCTCGCCGTGCTCGAGCCGCACCTGGGCCAGGGCGTGATCCGGGTGCACCACCTGCGCGCGATCCGATCGGGGCGTTTCCACCACGTCGATGCGCATCTCGTCGTGCCCGAGTTCTGGACGGTGGAGCGCTCGCACGAGCTGGCCGAGGACCTCGGCGAGCGCGTCGTGAAGGAGCTGGGCGTGGAGGGCGAGATGATCCTGCACACCGATCCCTGCCACCGCATCTACTGCCGCATGTGCGATCTCGACGACTGCCCGGTGCGCCGCGAACCCTTCAGCGGCCGTCCCCGGCTGACGCTGGACGAGGCGGTTCAACCCGACATGCCCCGCGGGAGACCATGACCGACGACCTGCTGGAGCGCGTGCGCGCCCGGGCCCTCGACAACTCCTTCTGGCGGTACCTGGGCGTGGAGGTGCTGGAGGCGAGCGAGGGGCGGGTCAAGCTGCGGGTGCCGGCGCGCGACGATCTGCGCAACGCCCCGGGGGCGCCGATGCACGGCGGGGTATTCTCGGCGCTGATCGACATCTCGGTCGGCGGGGCGCTGTCGACGATGCACGACGCGGCGGCCGGCGGCGTCGGGCAGACCACGCTGGACCTCAACGTGAGCTTCATCGGCGCGGGCACCGGCGACGTGTTCGCCGACGGGCGCATCCTGCGGCGCGGGCGCACCATCGCGTTCGGGGAGGCGTCCATCACCGACGGCGCGGGCAAGCTGCTCGCGGTCGGCCGGGCGACGTACATGATCCTCGCCGTGAAGTAGCGCCGGTGCGGCCCCCGCCAGGGGGTCCTCTGACCACGTCCCGCGTTCCTTCGGTCACGCGAAGAGGAGTTCCCAACCTGGCGCGTGCCGTCCTTACGACGCGGGCAGGAACGGGTCACCCGGACCCCCTGGCGGGGGCCGCACCGGCGCTACTTCACGGCGCCGCACGGTTGCTCAACCGCCACCCGCTGTCCTGGGGCTGAGAGATTCCCAATCCGCGTGCGTGGTGTCCGCGCGATGCGCGGCCGAACGCCTACCGTGACTCACGGTGGAGGGCGAGGCTGGCTGATTGGTCTGGCGGGCCCTGCCGGCGCCGGCTACGCGTCCGCGGAGGTACGCGTCAGGTCAGCAGGCGCGCGAGGACCGCGTCGAGCTGGGACCGTCGCCAGCCGTAGGCGGTGATCGCGGCCACGCCGGGGGCGAGGAACTCGGCGTCCCAGGGGTCGCGCATCAGCACCACGGCGAGCTGTTTTGCGCTCGCCCGGCAGGCGTCGAGGAGCGCGCGGTTGGATTTGTAGAGGTGCGCGTCGTAGAGGAAGAGCACGGTGGCGTCCGCGGTGCCCGCCGCCGCCCGCGCGGACTCGATCTCCTCGGCGGTGGGTTCCACGCCCACCACGAGCACCTCCGGGCGCACCCCGTGCGGGGCCATGCTCGCGGTCAGGTAGCCGGCCTCGTCCTGCATGACGGGCTCGATGGTGATGCGGTCGGCCAGCGAGGAGAGGCGCGGGAAGATCGCGAGCACGCGGCCGTTGAGCGCGGGCTTCCACCCGGCGTCGGGCGGAGCCACCATCGTGACCGCGCGCGTGGCCATCGCTCGGGCCAGCGGCTCGCCGTCGCGCTCGGCGTGCGGGTCGCCGCCGCTGAAGCGCTCCGGTCGCTTCGTGTCGAGCGCGTCCAGGCGGGCCATGCTGCGCTCCAGCGCGCGGAGCGGCAGGGCCTTGCTGCGGTAGGCCGCCACCACCGCCTCGTAGGCCGCGCGCTGGGCCGGGGCGGTGTGGCAGACCAGCAGCAGATCGTGGCCGGCCGCCGCGGTGCGCACGGCCGCCTCGCCCATCGGGCAGAGCGCGCTGATCGCCCCCATCTCCAGATCGTCGGAGATGATGACGCCCCGGTAGCCGATCTGGCCGCGCAGGTAGTCCTCGACGATCAGCTTCGAGAAGGTGGCGGGCATGGCCTCGGCCGGATCGAGCTTCGGATAGAGCGGGTGCGAGGTCATGATGCAGTCCACGCCCGCCTCCATCGCGGCCAGGAACGGCACCAGGTGGACCGCGTGCATGTCGCCCCAGTCGGAGTCGATCACCGGCAAACCCAGGTGCGCGTCGACCGGCGCGTGCCCCTTGCCCGGGAAGTGCTTGGCGCACGCCGACACCCCGGCGGACTGGAGGCCGCGGATGCGCGCGGCCCCGAGGCGGGCGACCCGCTGCGGGTCCTTGCCGTAGGAGCGGATGCCGATGTTCGGGCTGTAGCGGTCGGTGAGCACGTCGAGGCACGGGCCGAAGCTGATGTCCACGCCGAGCCGCCGCAGCTCGCGCCCCTCGATCAGCCCCTGGCGGCCCACCATCGCCTCGTCGTCGGCGGTGCCCGCGGTGAGGTTGTCGGGGAAGATCGTCACGCCCCGGTTCAGCATGATGATCCGGCCGCCCTCGTGGTCGGTGGTGATGGTGAGCCGCCGGCCGAGCCCTTCCTCCAGCCGCCGGATGAAGCGCAGGAACCGCTCCGGCGTCTCGAAGTTGCGGCGGTAGAGCATCAGGCCGCCCGCGTGGATCTCGTGGAGGTGGCGCAGATCGGCGTCGGTGGCGTCCGGCCCGGGCAGGCCGACGATGAGCTGCCGTCCCACCATCGATTCGAGGCTCATGCGCTCCTCCGGCCCGGCGGTCGCGGGCTCATCTATATAGGCTCATCATCTATATAGAAGGAAGGGCCGCCGGGCGCGGGCGAAGGCGGCCAGGTCTCCCCGCCAGGACGCTTCCATCCGCGACAGCGGGACGCCGCGCTCGATGTCGCGGCGGATGTGGTCGGTGCCCGCGATGAGATCGATCGGCAGCTTCTTCCACTGGAACTCGTAGGGTGGCCGCTTCCAGCGGAAGCCCCGCGGGGCCTGGCGACGCGCCTCGATGATCAGCGCCAGGTAGGTCGCGTACGACTTGAAGCGATCGGGGTCGGTGACGTGCACCTGCACGCCCTCGCAGGTGCGCCGCGCCCACTTGTGGAACATCGGCTCGAAGGCGGCGGCGCGGAAGCGCACGCCGGGCAGGCGGCGGCGCTCCAGCGCGGCGGCCAGCCGGACGCCGTCCAGGTACGGCGCGCCCACCCACTCGAAGGGCCGGGTGGTGCCGCGCGCCTCCGAGAGGTTCGTGCCCTCGAGCAGGCAGCCACCCGGGTAGACGCGCGCGGTGTCCGGCGTGGGCATGTTCGGCGACGGCGCCACCCACGGCAGGCCGGTCTCCTCCCACCGCATCCACCGCCGCCAGCCGGCCATCGGCACCACCGTGAGATCGCAGCCGAGTGCCTGCGTCTCGTTGTGGTACGCGGCCAGCTCGGCGATGGTCAGGCCGTGGCGGATGGGCAGCGGGTAGAGTCCCACGAACGAGGCGAAGCCCGGGTCGGCCCAGTTGCCCTCGACTCGCTCGCCCCCGAGCGGGTTCGGGCGGTCGAGGACGATCACCGGCTTGCCCACCCGCGCGCACACGCGCATGGCCAGCACGGTGGTCCACGCGAAGGTGTAGTAGCGCGAGCCCACGTCCTGCAGGTCGACGACGAGCACGTCGATGTCCCGCAGCATGGCCGGCGTCGGCTCGAGCCGCTTGCCGTAGAGGCTGTGGATGCGGAGCCGGCGCGCGCGGTCGAACTCGGTACCGATGTGGGCGTGGTCCTGCGCCACGCCGGCCAGGCCGTGCTCGGGCGCGAAGAGGGCGGTGAGCCGGGCCCGCGGCAAGCGCCGGACGACGTCGGCGGCATGGATGAGATCGTGGGTGACCGAGGCGGGATGCGAGAGCAGACCGACCCGGCGCCCGGCCAGCAGCGCGGGCAACCGGCTCCGCAGCACGTCGAGGCCGGCCCGGACGGCGGTCATCCGCGCGAGGGCAGCTCGACCACGCCGCCGCCGACCACCGATTGCTCGCCGTCCTGGTTGCGCGCCTCCTGCTCGATGTCGACCAGGTGGCGGCCGTTCTCGACGCGCTTGCCGGTGACGCGGCCCTCGATGATCAGGTAGTCGCCCTCCGGGTTGTGCCGGCGGATCTTGCAGTGCGCGCGGCGCAGGAAGCCATCGTCGCCCATCCAGTTGGTCAGGTGATGGGTGAGCCACGAGCAGCGCTCCGGGCCGTAGTCGTAGGCGCCGGGCGCGCCGACCGCGGTGGCGAAGTCGTGCTCCCAGTGCACGCGCTCCGGGCAGTCCGGGATGCCGAAGCGGTTCTTGATGCCGAGGCCCGAGTGCTTCGTGATCTGCTTCCAGTTGAGCTTGTTGGCGCGGATGTAGAGGCCGCCCCAGCCCTGGGCGTAGGCGATGAAGCCGGTGACGGTCATCGGGCCCTTGGCCATCTTCGGCAGCGCCTCGCCCACCGTCACGTCCTGCCAGTAGCGGGGCGTGGCGCCGCGGATCTCCTCCTGGGCGTAGAGACGGTAGACCTCGGCCAGCTCCTCGTCGGAATAGCGCCGGGGCGCCCGCGCCTTCACCTCCGTGTACTTGCGGCCCTGCTCGCGCGCGTGGTCGCGCTCGGTGCGGAAGCACCAGGAGTCGGCCTCGGCGAGCAGGTCGCCGTTCTGGTTGCGGAACGTCACGTGGTAGATCTGCTGGACCGCGCGCCCCGCGAAGCGCGTCTCGTGCTCGATCAGGTCCTTCAGCCACGCCTCCGTCGAGATCTCGTCGTTGCGCCGCGTCGGCTGGTGCCACGTCCAGTCGGCACCGGCCCACATCGCGTGCACGCCCGCGAGGCCGCCCACGTAGCCGGAGATGATGCGGCTGGTCGCGAAGAGGAACGAGGGCGGGGCGACGATGCCGCGGAAGCGCGTGCGCGCCGCGTAGGCCGGGTCGCACCAGAGCGGGTTGTCGTCGCCGATGCCGTGAGCGTAGTGGCGGATGTTGTCGCGGGTGGCCTCGTGGCACCAGGGCTCGAGCGTGTCGGTGATCGGGACGCCGATGCGGCGGCGGAGGTCGTCGAGGCCCTGCTGGGTGATCTTGGGGAACATCTGCTGCGTGGAGGACGGCATCGCTCTCTCCTAGGACGTGGGTACGGAGGCCCCGGCCTCGCGCTCGCGGAGGGCCTTGCGGTTGACCTTGCCGGCCGGCGTCTTGGGCAATTCGGTCACGAACTCGACCTGGCGCGGGTACTCGTGCTGGGCCAGCCGCGTGCGTGTCCACTCCTGCAGCTCGCGCGTGAAGGCCTCGTCGCCCCGACGTGGGCTGACGATGAAGGCCTTGACCACGAGACCGCGGAGGGCATCGGGCACGCCGATGACCGCGGCCTCGCGCACGTCGGGATGCTTGAGCAGCGCGCCCTCGACCTCCACCGCGCTGATCGTCCAGCCCGCCGAGATGATGACGTCGTCGGCGCGGCCACCGTGATAGAAGTAGCCCTCCGCGTCGGTCCAGCCGCGGTCCTTCGTCGGAAACCACCCGTCGCGACGCCGCACCCGGATCTCACCGGCCTCGTCCGGATCGCAGCGGCTGCCGTCGGGGCGCTGCACCTCGACCGCCACGTTGGGCACCGGCTTGCCGAGCGAGCCGGGCTTCACCACGAAGTCGGGCGCGCCCGGGTAGGAGGCGAGGATCACGCCCACCTCGGTGGTGCCGTACATGCTGCACACCGGCGTGCCGAAGGTGGCCTCGGCGAAGACGCGGGTGGCCTCGTCGATCGGCTCGCCGGTGAAGGAGAGCTTGCAGATCGCGTAGCGGTAGCGCGACGCGCTACCCGCGCTCTTCATCATCCGGTAGTGCGTGGCCGCGGCCGAGAGGTTGGTGATGCCGTGGTCGGCCAGGGCGCGCAAGAGGCGGTCGGCGTCGAAGCGGCCCGCGAAGGCGCCGGTGCCCACCCCGAGGGCCAGCGGGCCCAGGGTGCCGTGCCAGAGCCCGTGGCCCCACGCCGGCGACGACGGGCAGAAGAAGCGGTCGCCCGGCCGGATGCCGGTGCCGTAGAGCGCGGCGATCATCAGGGTCACGATGCTGCGATGCGTGTGCCGGACCGCGGCGGGCAGCTCGCGCGTGGTCCCGGAGGTGTACTGGAACACCGCGAGGTCGTCGGCCCGCGTGTCGGGCGCGTAGCGGTCGGGGTACCTCGCGAGCGCGGCGAGGAACGACTCGTCGGCGACCACGGTGGTGAGCCCGGGCACGTCGCGGGCGATGTCGGCCTGCGCGGGCGAGACGAGCAGCAGCCGCGGCGCGCAGTCGTCGATGCGCAGGCGCAGGCCGTCCGGACCGAAGAGGGTGAAGAGCGGCACCGCGATGGCCCCGCGCTTCACCGCGCCGAACATCCCGGCGTAGAACGGTAACGACGGCTCCAGCATGATGCCCACGCGCTCGCCGGGCGCGACGCCGCGATCGGCCAGGTAGTGCGCGAAGCGCGAGGACGCGGCGGCGAGCGCGCCGAAGGTGAGGAGCTCCTCGCTCCCGCCGCGCTCCGGTGAGTGGATCACCCGCACCGCGACCTCGCCGGCGGGATGGCGGTCGATGCACTCGTGGCCGATATTGAGGCGCTCGCGGTCGCCGTCGAAGAGCTCCCAGAGCCGGGCCGGGGTGCAGAGCCGCTGGGCGTCGGCGTAGGAGATGTGGTCGGTCAGCGTGGCCATGCCCGAGCCCATACTAGCAAAGCGCGTCGCGCAAATCGGTCGATTGACTGGCCGCGTCTCACGGGCTAACGTTCGGCCCCGGGAGGCCTACACATGACTTCGACTTCGACGCAGAAGGTCGCGATCGTCACCGGAGCGGGGAGCGGCATCGGCAAGGCCAGCGCGCTGGCCCTCATGAAGGAAGGCTACGCGGTGGTCTTCGCGGGACGGCGCAAGGACATGCTGGAATCCGCCGCCGCGGAGGGCAAGGGCACGTCGGGCAAGTCGCTCGTGGTGCCGACCGACGTCGGCAGTCCCGAATCGATCAAGGCGCTCTTCGCCACCACGAAGCAGACCTTCGGCCGGCTCGACGTCCTCTTCAACAACGCGGGTGGCGGGGCGCCCCCGGTCCTCCTGGAGGACCTCACCTACGAGCAGTGGCAGACGGTGGTCAACGCCAATCTCACCGGCGTGTTCCTGTGCACGCAGGAGGCCTTCAAGATGATGAAGGCCCAGACCCCGATGGGCGGGCGCATCATCAACAACGGCTCGATCTCGGCCCACGCCCCGCGGCCGAACTCGGCGCCCTACACCGCGACCAAGCACGGGGTCACCGGCCTCACCAAGGTGACCGCGCTCGACGGCCGCAAGTACGATATCGCGTGTGGCCAAATAGATATCGGCAACGCGGCCACCCCCATGACCGAGCGCATGGCCCGTGGCGTGCCCCAGGCCAACGGTACGACCGCGGCGGAGCCCACCATGAACGTGAAGGCGGTGGCCGACGCGGTGGTCTACATGTCGAGCCTGCCGCTCGACGCCAACGTGCTGTTCCTCACGGTGATGGCGACGAAGATGCCGTTCGTCGGGCGCGGCTGATCGGCGACCGGTCTCGGCCGATCCGATGAGCGAGATCGACGAGGCGGCCGACCCGGCCGCGCTGATCGAGGCGTACTACGACGCGGGGTGGACCGACGGCCTGCCGGTGGTGCCGCCGTCCGACGCCTCCATCGCGGCCACCCTGGCCGCGGCCGGCCTCCAGGGCCACGAGGTCCTCGGCGAGATCCCCGGGCGCAATACCGAAGTCGTCGCCGAGAAGGCCGCGATCAATGCGGTGATGGCGGGCTGCCGCCCCGAGTACATGCCGGTGGTGGTGGCCGCGGTGCGAAGCCTCTGCGATCCTGCGTTCGCCTACCACGGGCCGGCCAGCAGCACCGGCGGCTCCGCGATGGCGCTGGTCGTCAACGGCCCGATCTGCAAGCGCCTCGGCATCAACAGCGGCAACAACCTCTTCGGGCAGGGCCACCGGCCGAACGCGACCATCGGCCGTGCGGTGCGGCTCATCATGATGAACACGATGAACACGCGGCCCGGCTTCCTCGACCGCGCCACCCTGGGCAACCCGGGCAAGTACAGCTTCTGCTTCGCGGAGCACGAGGACGAGCACCCGTGGGAGCCGCTGCACGCCTCCCGGGGGCTCGCGCGCCACGAGAGCGCGGTCACCCTGATCGCCTCGAACAGCCTGTACCAGATCTACAATCAGCTCGCGGCCACGCCTGCGCCGCTGCTGCTCTGCTTCGCCGACGCGCTCGGCAACATGGGCTCGCCCAACCTCAAGGGCTTCAACCAGACGCTCATCGTCTTCGCGGGTGAGCACGCCGACATCTTGAAGGCCGCACGCTGGAGCCGGGGCGACGTGCAGCAATTCCTGATGGAGCACACGCGCCGGCGGCTGGCCGACTTCAAGCGCGCGGCGCGCGTGCCGGGCGCGGTCGCCGCGGCGGACGAGACGACGTGGCGGCACGTCTTCGAGCGCCCCGACGATATCCTGATCGTGTGCGCGGGCGGCCGGGCCGGCTCCTGGTCGGCGTGTCTGCCCGGGTGGGGCAACAAGTGGACGCGGGCGGTGACCACGCGCATCGACGACGTGGCGACGCCCCGGGGGAGGCAGGCATGAAGCTCTTCGACCCGACCTCGAAGCCGGTGGAGCGCGCGGTGGTGCTGGCCCCTCGGCCGGCGAGTCCGCGCGGGCTCCGCATCGGGCTGGTGGACAACACGAAGTTCAACTCCGACACGCTGCTGCGGAAGCTGGCCGACCGGCTGGCCGCGCGCCACCACATGACGGTCAGCGTGACGAGCCGCAAGCGCTCGCCGAGCCACGAGGTGGACGAGGCCGGCATCGCGGCGCTGCGGGCCCAGGCCGATCTCGTCATCTCCGGCATCGGCGACTGAGGGTCGTGCAGCTCGAGCAGTGTGCTCGACGCGATCCTGATGGAAGAGCAGGGGGTGCCCGGCATCGCCATCGTCACCACCCCGTTCCGCAACACCGGGAAGGCGATGGCCGAGAGCTGGGGCAAGCCGGGTTATCCGTTCCTCGACACGCCACATCCCATCGCCAACCTCACCGAGGCCGAGCTGGACGAGCGGGCCGATCGGCTCGCCGACGCGGTCGAGGAGTGGCTCGGCTTCGAAGCGCACTAGGGTGAGCCGTATCGGCTACGATCGGCTGCCCACCGAGCGCGCCGACCCGCGCACCGGGCAGCTCGATCGGCTCTCCGCCGCGCAGATCGCGCGGCTCATGAACCGCGCCGACCGCCGCGCCGTCTCCGCGGTGGGCCGCGCCGCGCCGGCCATCGGGCGCGCGGTGGATCTCATCGTGCGCGCGCTCTCGCGCCGCGGGCGGCTCGTGTTCGTGGGCGCGGGCACCAGCGGGCGGCTCGGCGTGCTCGAGGCCGCCGAGTGCCCGCCCACCTTCGGCACGCCGCCCTCGCTGGTGCAGGCGGTGATCGCGGGGGGCCGGCGCAGCGTGTTCCGCTCGGCGGAGGGCGCGGAGGACGACGGACCCGAGGGCGCCCGGCAGATCCGGCGGCGCGTGCGCCGTGGCGATGTGGTGGTGGGCATCGCGGCCAGTGGCGTCACCCCGTTCGTGCGCGCGGCCCTGCGGGAGGCGCGCAAGCGCGGGGCCGCCACCGCGCTGGTCACCTGCAACCCGCAGGTGCCGGCGTCGGCGGCCCGCGTGGTCATCGCGCTGGCCGTCGGCCCGGAGGTGCTCACCGGCTCCACGCGGCTGAAGGCGGGCACCGCGACGAAGCTCGCGCTCAACACGCTGACCACCGCGTCGTTCGCGCGCCTGGGCAAGGTCTACGGCAACCGCATGGTGGACCTGCGCCCGCGCTCGGCCAAGCTGCGCGCCCGCGCCCTGCGCCTGGTGCGCCAGCTCGGCCGCGTGAGCCCGCGCGAGGCCCAGCGCCTGCTCGCCGCCTCCGGCGCCAGCGCCAAGGTCGCCATCGCCATGGCCCGCCTCGGCGTCGACGCCCCCGAGGCCCGCCGCCGCCTCAAGCGCGCCGCCGGCTCCCTCCGCCGCGCGCTCGAGTAATGGGGTCAGGTCTTACATTCCGACATTTCTCCGGGGTAGCGCTGACGAGCGCGGGGCGGAAATGTCGGAATGTAAGACCTGACCCCAGTCAGGAGTGACTGGGGCCGGCGGTGTCCTCGGCGCGGACCGGGGTCTTGCCGCGGAGGAAGTCGAAGTCGCAGCCCTCGTGGGCCTGGAGCACGTGGTCCAGGAAGAGGCGGCCGTAGCCGCGGGTGTAGTGGGGCGGGCGCGGCTTCCACCGGGCGCGACGGCGGGCCAGCTCCTCGTCGGACACCCGCAGGGTCAGCCGGCGGTTCGGGACGTCCAGCTCGATCACGTCGCCGTCCTGCACGAGGGCCAGCGGCCCGCCCGCCTCGGCCTCCGGGGAGACGTGGAGCGCCACGGTCCCGTACGATGTCCCGCTCATCCGCGCGTCCGAGATTCGCACCATGTCGCGCACGCCCTTCTGCAGGAGCTTGCGCGGGATCGGCGCGGCGCCCCACTCCGGCATCCCCGGCGCGCCCTTCGGCCCCACGCGCTTGAGCACCAGCACGCACGTCTCGTCGACGTCGAGCGCGGGGTCGTCGATGCGCGCGTGCAGATCGGCGTGGTCCTCGAACACCACCGCGCGCCCGCGATGGGTGAGCAGATGCGGGGAGGCCGCCGACTGCTTCAGCACCGCCCCGTTCGGGCACAGGTTGCCGGTGAGGATGGCGGTGCCGCCCTCGCTCAGGATCGGCATGGCGAGCGGGCGGATCACGTCCTCGTTGTAGTTGACCGCCGCCTCGTTGTTGGCCGCGATGGACCGGCCGGTGACGGTGAGCGCGTCGCGGTGCAGGAGCGGCATCAGCTCCTTCAGCACCACGGGCAGCCCTCCCGCGTAGAAGAAGTCCTCCATGAGGTACTTGCCCGACGGCCGCACGTTGAGCAGCATCGGCGTGGTGCGCGACAGCTCGTCGAAGCGCGCGAGGGGCAGGTCCACCCCGGCCCGGCCCGCGATGGCGACGAGATGGATGATCGCGTTGGTGGACCCGCCGATGGCCATGCCGGTGCGGACCGCGTTGTCGAAGGCCTCACGCGTGAGGATCCTGGAGGGCTTGAGGTCTTCGCGCACCATCTCCATGATCCGGCGCCCCGACATCTCGGCCAGCGCCATCCGGCGCGAGTCCGCCGCGGGAATGGCCGCGTTGCCGGGCAGAGTCATGCCGAGCGTCTCGGCCATCGAGGCCATGGTGGACGCGGTGCCCATCACCATGCAGTGCCCGGCCGAGCGCGACAGGCAGGATTCGATCTCGCAGAACTCTTCCTCGGTGAGCCGGCCGGCACGCCGCTCGGCCCAGAAGCGCCAGTTGTCGGTGCCGGAGCCGATGTCCTCGGTGCGCCAGCGCCCGCGCAGCATGGGCCCACCGGTCACCACGATCGAGGGCACGTCGGCGGAGGCCGCGCCCATCAGCATGGCGGGCGTGGTCTTGTCGCAGCCGGAGAGCAGCACCACGCCGTCCAGCGGATAGGCGCGGATGCACTCCTCCACGTCCATCGCCATCAGGTTGCGGAAGAGCATGGTGGTCGGCTTCATGAGGATCTCGCCGAGCGAGATGGTCGGGAACTCCAGCGGGAAGCCGCCCGCCGAGAGCACGCCCCGCTTCACCGCCTCCGCCACCTGGCGCAGGTGCGCATTGCAGTTGGTCAGCTCGGACCAGGAGTTGGCGATGCCGATCACCGGCCGGCCGTCGAACATCAGCTCGCTGAAGCCCTCGGCCTTGATCCACGAGCGGTGGGCGAAGCCGTCCAGGTCCTTCTTGCCGAACCAGTTGTGGCTGCGCAGCGTGGGCGTGCTCACCGCGGGATCTCCTTTCACTGGAGCGGCCGGGCGGTGGACGTGGTGACCAGGCTGGTCTCCACGACCACGCCGCGCTCGTCGAACACGAGGGCCAGCACCCGGCTGACCTGATCGAGCGTCGCCCCCGCCGAGGTCCGCTCGGTGCGCGTATAGCTGTAGACGTCGGCGCGGCGGCCCGGCACCGGGACGTAGGCGGACGGATAGATGAACTGCCCGGTGGGCGCGCCCAGCAGGCGCAGCGTCTCGGCCCGCGTGGTCTGCCCCCGCTTGATCTGCTTCGCGGCCGCCTCGTCGAACGTGGTCCGGTCGGCCGCGAAGGAGCTGGAGTAGTCGAAGCCGACGAGGCGGCCGCCGTTGAACGTGTAGACCATCGCCCGAGCCGCGACCTGGTCGCCGACGGTCTCGACATGCGTGTACTGCAGCACCAGCACCGTCTGGTCGCCCACCTGGCCGGTGGCCTGCCCGTCGGGCTGGCCGAATCGCTGGCGGATCTCCTGCTCGGTGGTCTTGCCGAGCGTGAAGCCGGCCGGATCGGGCCGGTTGAAGTCGGCGGCGAGCAGGCAGCCGCCGGCCAGGACCACGGCGAGGATACGGCAGCACACGGATCGCGGTGACGACATGGCAGCGGCCCCACGCTATAGCGAGCGTGGCCACGCGTCAATGTGATCCGTGCGAGCGAGCCGGCGGGCTGCGCACCCGTTTCGACCGGTATAGAATGTGCGGGCGCCAACTCCAGGTGAGGAGGTCGAGATGAGGCTCGCAGGCAAGGTGGCGGTGGTGACCGGCGGCGGCGCCGGGATCGGGCGCGGCATCGTGCTGGGCATGGCGCGGGAAGGCGCGGACGTCGCGATCCCCGACATCCAGGACGCCAACGCCCAGGCGGTGGTGAAGGAGGTGCTGGGGATGGGCCGCCGGGCCATCTCGATGCGCTGCGATGTCACGAAGGGCGCCGAGGTCCAGGCCACGGTGGATCGCATCCGCAAGGAGATGGGCCAGATCGACATCCTGGTGAACAACGCGGGCATGGCCTCCGCGCCCGGGATGCCGTTCACCAACAACTCCGAGGAGGACTGGGACCGCACCTACGCGGTCAACCTCAAGTCGGTCTTTCTCATGTGCAAGGCGCTCGCGCCCTACTTCATCGAGCGCAAGGCCGGGCGCATCATCAACATCGCGTCGATCGCGGGGCCGCTGGCCGCGCTCACCATGCCGCCCTATTCGGTGGCCAAGGGCGGCGTCATCACCTTCACGCGCGTGATGGCCAAGGAGCTGGCGCCCCACGGCATCACCGTGAATGCGATCTGCCCCGGCGTGCTGTGGACCGCATTCTGGGAGAAGCTCGCGCAGTACATCGCCGACACCAACCCGGCCTTCAAGGGCATGACCGCGCGGCAGGTGTTCGACAAGCGCGTGGGGGACATCATCCCGATGAAGCGCGAGCAGACGCCGGAGGACATCGGGCACGCCGCGGTGTTCCTCGCCTCCGAGGAGGCGCGCAACATCACCGGCCAGGCGCTCAACGTCGACGGCGGCTCCGTCATGCACTAGCACCCCCTCTCCCCTCGGGGGAGAGGGCAGGGTGAGGGGTGGTCCAGACAATGATCCGTCGGCAATTCGTACTCGCGTTCCTGCTGCTCCTGCTCGGCGCCACCGGCGCGCGGGCGCAGGCCGCCAGCACCGACGCGAAAGCGGCGGCGGTCCCGGTGGTGAAGCAGCTGGAGGCGTTCCGGCGCGACGACTTCGACACCGCGTTCACCTTCGCGTCCGGCACGATCCAGGAGCGCTTCGACCGGCGGAACTTCGAGGCGATGGTGCGCCGCGGGTATCCGGAGATCGCGCAGTCGACGTTCGCGGCCGTGACCAAGACCGAGCTCGAGTCGCCGGGGCTGGCCTACGTGACCGTGAAGATCCGCGGCGCGAACGGGCAGAGCATCGAGGCGCTCTACGAGATGGTCTGGGAGGACGACTGGAAGATCAACGGCGTGGCCACCCGGCCCGACGCCAGCATCATCTAAGTTTCTCACCCTGCCCTCGCCCCTCAGGGGAGAGGGAGGAGGAGACATGGACTTCGACTTCACGCAGGAGCAGCAGGACTTCCGCCAGGAGGTGCGCGCCTGGCTGGCCGAGAACGTGCCGACCGCCATGAAGGGCCGCGGCTTCGCCTCCTCGCGCGCCGAGGTGGAGGAGGTCAACCGCCTCCGCGAGTGGCAGCGCACCCTGCACAAGGCGGGCTACGTGGGGATGGACTGGCCGGCCGAGTACGGCGGCCGCGGCGCGTCCATCATGGAGCAGGTGATTCTCTACGAGGAGCTGTCGCGCGCGGGCAGCCCGCAGCCGCTCAATCGCAGCGGGCTCAGCATGCTCGGCCCGACCCTGATGAAGCACGGCACGCCGGCCCAGCGCGCGAAGCATCTCGACCGCATCCTCACCGCCGAGGACATCTGGTGTCAGGGCTTCTCCGAGCCCAACGCGGGCAGCGACCTGGCGAATCTGCAGACCCGCGCGGTGCTCGACGGCGACCACTACGTGCTGAACGGGCAGAAGGTGTGGACCAGCATGGCCCACGTGGCCGCGTGGGGGTTCTTCCTCGTGCGGACCGATCCCGCCGCGGCCAAGCACAAGGGCATCACCTTCCTGCTGCTCGACATGAAGAGCCCGGGCATCACCATCCGGCCGCTCCGCCAGATCACCGGCGAGGCCGAGTTCAACGAGGTGTTCCTCGAGAACGTGCGGGTGCCCGCCACCAACGTGGTCGGCAAGGTGAACGAAGGCTGGGGCGTGGCGCTGACCACCCTGGCCTACGAGCGCGACGTGCTCACCATGATCCGCCACATCAGCCTGCGCACCGCGCTGCACCGGCTGCTGTCGCTGGCCGGCCGCACCATCAGGAACGGGCGGCCCGCGTCGGAGGACCCGGTGGTGCGGCAGAAGATCGCCGCGCTCGCCATCGGCGAGCGGGTGCTGCAGCTCAACGGCTACCGCAGCCTGACCAGGATCCTGAAGGGCGGCGCGCCCGGGCCCGAGGGCTCGACCTCCAAGCTCTTCTGGAGCCAGCTCGATCAGGAGCTGGCCGAGCTGGCCACCGAGATCATCGGCCCCTACTCGCAGCTCCAGGCGGGCAGCGCGCTGGCCCCCGACGAGGGCGAGTGGGCATTCTACTGCCTGCTGGCCCGGGGCAGCGGCATCCGCGCGGGCACGACCGAGATCCTGCGCAACATCCTGGGCGAGCGCGTGCTCGGCCTACCCAAAGACTAGGAGACCGCCGTGGCCACCGAGACCAGCGAGCTGCTCTACGAGGTGAAGGACCGCATCGCCACCATCACGCTCAACCGGCCCGACAAGATGAACGCGTTCACCGGCCCCATGATCGAGCGCTGGGCCGCCTCGCTCCACGAGGCGCAGCGCGATCCCAACGTCAACGTGGTGGTGGTCACCGGCGCGGGCAAGGCGTTCTGCTCGGGCGGCGACGTGGGACGGATGGGCTCGGGCGATCCCACCCCGCTCGACAACAAGAACGGGCTGTGGGAGCACATCCACAACGTGCCGAGGACGCTGGAGGCGATGGACAAGCCGGTCATCGCCATGGTGAACGGCGTGGCGGTCGGCGCGGGCATGGGGATGTCCCTCATGTGCGACATGCGCATCGCCTCCGAGCAGGCCCGCTTCTCCACCGGCTACGTGCGGGTCGGCCTGGTGCCGGGCGACGGTGACACCTACTTCCTGCCGCGGCTGATCGGCACCGCCCGTGCGCTCGAGCTGCTGTGGACCGCCGACTTCATCGAGGCGCCGCGGGCGCTCGAGCTGGGCATCGTGAACCGGGTGGTGCCGCACGACAAGCTGGCCGAGGAGACGTATGCGTTTGCCCGGCGCGTGGCCGACGGTCCGCAGATTCCGGTTCGCATGATAAAGAGGCTGGTCTACCAGTCCATGCGCCTGGACCTGCGCACGCACCTGGACCTGGTCTCCTCGCACATGGCGGTGGTGCGCGAGACCGAGGACCACAAGGAAGGCGTGCAGGCCTTCAAGGACAAGCGCGCGCCGAAGTTCCGGGGTCGCTAGGGGCGCGAGAGGCCCGCGGCGTGCCCGGGCCGCCGGCGGTCTGGGTGGTCGTCCTCAACTGGAACGGGGTGGCGGCCACGCTCGAGTGCCTGCAGTCGCTGAAGCGGCTCCGCTATCCGAACGTCGCGACGCTGGTGGTGGACAATGGCTCCGCCGCGCCGGAAGCGGGTAGGATCGAGGCCAGCGCCCTCGCGACCGCCGTCCTCCGGAATCCGGAAAACCTGGGCTTCGCGGCCGGGTCCAACGCGGGGATTCGCTACGCGCTGGAGCGAGGCGCTGCCTACGTCTGGCTGCTGAACAACGATACTGTCGTCGATCCCCATTGTCTCGACGCGCTGGTCAGCGCTGGCGAGAGCGACGATCGAATCGGCCTGCTGAGCCCCGTACTCTATGACTACGACCCGCCGCACGCGGTCCAGTACGCGGGGACCCTCGTGGATCTCCCGGGAGGGCGTCTGCAGAAGTTCACCGCCCTCGACCAGCCGGCGGCGCACAGACACGAGGGACGCCTGGCTCTCTGGGGCACGGCGCTCTTGATCAAGCGGCGAGTCGTGGAACGGGTGGGGCTGCTGGACGAGCGCTACTTCGCCTATGTCGAGGACATGGACTTCTGCGTTCGCGCGATGGCGGCCGGCTTCGCCACGCGCCTCGTGCGGGATGCCTCCGTTTACCACAAGCACGGTCTCGCGCTCGGGGGTCCAACCGGGGTCCTGCGCGAGTACTTGATGATCCGCAACGTGTATCTCTTCTGGACGACCTACCTGCGGGGCTGGCGCCGCTGGCGCTATAGGCTGCGGTACCCCCCGTGGGTGCTTTCCCGCTGCCTCGATGCGCAACTCCGTGGCCGCGCCGACGCCGAGGCGTACATTGCGAGCGCCGGCTGGGACGCGCTGCGCGGCCACTGGGGGTCCTGGGAGAGCCGGGGACGGGCGCCGGCCTCGCTCCGTGCGGTCGCGAGGGCAGCACTAGGCTGGCACCCTTACTTCTGGGCCATGCTGCTGGCAGGCGACTTCCGCGGATTGATTGCCGCGACGCGCGCACGGATCTTGGCGCCCCGGCGCGGTGGCAAGTGAGCCAAGTGCCCGGCGTGGCGCCCGCCGTGGACGTGAGCGCGCGACTGGTGGACATCACGACGCTGCCGGTGGACGCCATCCTCAACGCGGCCAACGAGCGGCTCGCGCCCGGCGGCGGCGTGTGCGGGGCCATCCATGCCAAGGCCGGCCCCGAGTTGGCGGTGGCCTGCACCGCCCTGGGCGGCTGCCCGACCGGCGAGGCCCGCATCACGCCGGGCTTCCGGCTGCCGGTCCGCCACGTGATCCACGCCGTCGGCCCGGTCTGGCAGGGCGGCGGCGCGGGCGAGGCGGAATTGCTGGCGTCGGCCTACCGCGCGTCGCTGCGACTCGCCGAGGAGCACGGGCTGAGCAGCGTCGCGTTCCCCGCGATCAGCACCGGGATCTACGGCTATCCGTTGCGGCCGGCCACCGGGATCGCGGTGCGCACCGTCCGCGACGCGCGTCATCACCTTCTCCGCCAGGTTGTCTTCGCCTGCTTCGGCGCCGACGCGCTGCAGGCCTACCGCGACGAAGGGGTTGCCGGGTGAGCCGGCCGAGGGGGATCGCGCGATGATCAAGCGAGTCCGGTACTTCGCCGGCCAGCTCCTGGGCGCCGAGGATTTCGAGACCGAACAGCGCTACGTGATCGACCGGCTCCGGAGGCTCAACCGCTGGCTGCACGGCTGGGGCATCGCCGGCGGGCTCGGGGTCTCGGTGAGCCTGGGGGAGATCGTGGTGAGCCCGGGTCTCGCGCTCGACTGCGTCGGCAACGAGATCGAGGTGGAGCGGCCGACATGCATGGCATTGCCGGTGAGCGGCCGGGCGAGCTATCTGACGCTCGCGTTCACCGAGCGCCCCGTCGATCCGCAGCCGGCACTCTTCGATCCGCCCGCCGCCGACGAGATGTCGGTCGAGTACCGGCGCATCGAGGAGTCCGGCATCCTCGCCCTCGAGCCCGGCGATCCCGCACGGAGGCACGGCAACCGGCCACGTCGATCGGACACGTGCGGCCTCGCCCATCCCATCGCGATCGCCCGGCTGGTGCGCGTGCGCTCCCGCTGGCGGCTCGACGCGCGCTACCGCCCGGGCCGCGCCCGGCGGTGACGCGCCGGCATCACGCGATGGACCCGCAGAACATCTACGACGACGACCGCTTCTTCGCCGGCTACTCCTCGCTCGAGCGCTTCGGGGCCGGCTGGCGGCAGGCCATGGAGCACGACGACCTGGTCGGCCTCTTGCCGCCGGTGACCGGACGGCGCGTGCTCGACCTGGGCTGCGGGGTCGGGCAGCTCGCGCATCACCTCGCTACGAGCGGCGCGAGTGTCGTCGGCGTCGACCTCTCCGAGCGCATGCTGGAGCGGGCGCGGACCGATTGGGCGCATCCGCGCGTGATCTACCGCCGGGAGGCCATCGAGCGTCTCGACTTCGAGCCCGCGCGGTTCGATCTGGTCGTCAGCTCGCTCGCTCTGCACTACGTCGAGGACTACGCCGGGCTGATGTCGCGGATCGCCTCGTGGCTAGCTCCCGGCGGCGTGCTCGTCTACTCCGTCGAGCATCCCATCTACACCGCGCGCCTGCCCGGCGAGGGCTGGGTGGTGGACACGTCGGGCCGGCGCACCGGCTGGAGTCTCGACCGCTACGCCGAGGAGGGCGCCCGCGAGGAGACGTGGTTCGTGGCCGGCGTGCGCAAGGTGCATCGCACGCTGGCCACGCTGCTCAACGGTCTCGTCGACGCGGGCCTGGTCGTCGAGCGCGTGGTCGAGCCGGTGCCGAGCGAGCGGTGGCTGCGCGAGCATCCCGACTGGGCCGACGAGCGCCGGCGGCCCATCTTCCTGCTGGTGCGCGCGCGCCGGCCCTGACGGGTCACGTGCTTGACGGCCGGGCGGCGGCGGGCCAGAATCGGCGCCCATGACGCCCGAGCATCGCCGGCTGATCGAGCGCATCCGGTCGTCCGCGCTGGTGGTGCGCCACGCGGTGGAGGCGGCGCCGCGCGGCCGGTTCGCCGTCGCGCCGAAGCCGGGGGAGTGGTCCGCGCTCGAGACCCTGACTCACGTGCGCGACGTGATCGTCCACGTCTACGGCCTGCGCCTCCGGCGGCTCTTCTACGAGGACGGGCCGCTCTTCGCCGACTTCGACGAGGAAGCCTACCGCCCGGCCAGCCTGGCGCGCGGCGAGAGCGTGGAATATCTCCTCGACACCATCGTGGGCGAGCACGAGCAGCTGGCGCGCCTGCTCGAGGCGGTGCCCGACGCCGAGTGGGCCCGCGAGGGGCGCCATCCGCAGTACGGCGTCATGTCCATCGAGTTTCTCGCGCGGCGGGTGGGCGAGCACGCCGAGGAGCACGCCGCCCAGATGACCGCCGCGGTCCGCGCTCGCGCGTAGAGAATCCGCGATGACACGGGGCGGGCGCGGGTGATCGGGCGTCGCGCCTTTGTCAAAGGCCTCGGTGCGGCCCTGGCCTTCCGGCCCGCGCGAGCGCTGGGCCAGGGGCCCGCGAAGCCGCCTCGCATCGGCTGGCTCACCAGCAGTGTGCTGCATACGCGGAACGTGGAGGCGTTCCGGAACGAGATGCAGGCGCTCGGCCATCGCGATCTGAGCCTCGAAGTACGGGCGGCCGAGGGCAAGATGGACCGGCTACCCGCGCTGGCCGCCCAGCTTGCGACCGTTCCCGTGGATGTGATCGTGACCGACGGCGGCCCCGCGATCGTCGCGGCCAAGCGCGCCACGGCCACGATCCCGATCGTCATCGGCGCTGCCGCGATCGATCTGGTCCAGCAGGGCCTGGTGACGAGCCTGGCGCGCCCGGGTGGCAACATCACCGGCTTCCTGATCTCCACCGGCTCCGAGCTCGACAGCAAACGGCTCGAGCTGCTGCGCGAGGCACTGCCGTCACTCGCGCGCGTCGCGGTGGTCTGGAACCCGCGCAACGACGCAAACCCGCACAAGCTGGCGAGTCTCGAGGCCCCGGCGCAGGCCCTCGGCGTGCAGCTCGAGAGCATCCAGGCCCGCGACGTCCAGGAGATCGAGCGCGGGCTCGGCGCCGGGTCCCGGAGGCGCGTGGATGCGATGCTGATGCTGGCCGACGCCTACTTCTGGAGCCAGCGCGACCGCATCGTCGCGGTGGCGGCCCGGCACCGGCTGCCCGCAATGTACGCGGAGCTGGAGTTCGGCGAATCCGGCGGCCTGATGGCGTACGGACCCTCCGTCGCCCACAACTTCCGCCGGGCGGCGGGCTACGTGGATCGCATTCTCAAGGGGGCGAAGCCGGGCGATTTGCCGATCGAGCAGCCGGCCACGCTGGAGCTGATGATCAACCTCAAAGTCGCCCGCGCGCTCGGCCTGACGATCCCCCAGTCGCTGCTCGTCCGGGCCGCGCACATCGTCGAGTGACCGGCTGATCGCCGAGCAAGCCACCGCCCGCTGAAGCGCTCCCGGCTCAGCGTGCCGACGGAAACTTCGGCGGCCGCTTCTGGCGGATCGCCGCCGCGCCCTCGCGCACGTCCTCGTCCATGAACGTCAGCATCTCCAGCGCGATGGACTGATCGAAGATCGGCCCGGCCATGCGCAGCCAGTTGTTCAGCGAGCGCTTGGTCCAGCGGATCGCCTGCTGGGCGCCGTTGGCGAGCTTGTCGGCCACCTCGAAGGCCTTCGGCATCAGGTCGGCGGGCGGCACGCACAGACTGACCAGGCCGATGCGCTCGGCCTCGCGGCCGTCGATGAAGTCGGAGGTGAGCAGGTAGTACTTGGCCTTGGCCATGCCGCAGAGCAGGGGCCACACGATGGCCGCGTGGTCGCCCGCCACCACCCCCAGCTTGGTGTGGCCGTCGGTGAAGCGCGCGGTCTCCGAGATGATGCTGATGTCCGACATCAGCGCCACCACGAGGCCCGCGCCCACCGCCACGCCGTTGATCGCCGAGATCACCGGCTTGTCGAGGTTGATCATGTTGTAGACGATGTCGGAGGCCTCGCGCACGGTCCGGGCGAGGCGCTTCGGATCCCGGCTGTTGGCCTCGACCATGTCGAGATCGCCGCCCGCCGAGAAGGCCCGGCCCGCGCCGGTGACCACCGCGACGCGCGCGCTGTCGTCGGCGTCGAGGGTCGGCCAGACCTGGGTCAGCTCCCAGTGCAGCCGGTCGTTGGTGGCGTTCAGCACCTCCGGCCGGTTGATCGTGATCAGCACGACCCCGTTGGGCCGGCGCTCGAAGAGCAGGTGCTGGTAGTCCCGATAGTCCATGGCGAGCCGCCTCCTGTCGGATATGAGGTCCGTTGGGAGGCTAGCACGGCTCGCGCGACTCCCGCTCAGGTCACCGCGGCGAGCTGGCCGATGATGGCCGCGCAGGCGTCCGCCAGCTCGGTGCCCCTGGTGCGCATGGGCGCCTTGAAGAACTCCTCGTGCACCGCGTGCTCGTGGAAATAGTGGGGAGCCAGCACCGCGGAGAGCGCGAGACTGCCGGGCACCGAGAAGCGCTCGACGTCGCCCGGCCCTGTACCGTGCCGGCCATCTCGCTCATGGACGCCTGGCGGCAGTGGTCGGTGATGTCGGTGTGCCATGGGCCATGGCGCTCCTCCGTTGAGTGAGGTGTGGCCCGCAGCGTAGACGGCCGCCCCG
>DATFYA010000168.1 GCA_035315345.1 Candidatus Methylomirabilota bacterium | reverse complement strand
GGAGCCCGCCCGGGCCAACGTGCTCGGGCTCAACGCCGCGCGCTTCTTCGGCTTCGAGGTGCCGGCGGACCGGCGGTGAGCCTGGCCGCTGACGAGGAGCACATGGAGACGTGCGCGCCGCCGCGCTTCGTGCCCGGGATCACCCGGTGCCGAAGTTTTCCGGGTAAGCCTTACTGTCCTTCTCGCCGCATCGACGCATTCCCCCCCGGGAGCGTGACTCTTCCCGCTGCGCTCGGCTTGCACAGCCCTTGCTTTCCTCCTTGCGGCAAGGAGGATCCCCCATGGACGCGATCCAGTTTCTCAAGCACGAGCACCAGAAGGCGAAGGCGGCGTTCGCCAAGCTGCTGGGGGCGTCGCCCGACCAGCGGGGCGCGCTCTGGAAAGAGCTCCAGCCGGAGCTGAAGGCCCACGAGGCGATCGAGGAGGCCTGTCTCTACGGTCCCATCGAGGAGGAGCAGCCCTCGGACCCCCGGCTCTCGGAATGGGTCTCGGACCGCCACGAGGAGGAGGTCGCCGGGGTCGAAGGCATGATCAAGCAGACCGAGCAGCTGGACCCCGCGGGCGACGCGTGGCTCGGTACCGTGCGCCAGATTCATTCCGCGCTCGAAAACCACATCAAACAGGAGGAAGGCGAGATCTTCCCGCGCATCGGCCAGGTGTGGGACGCGGGCCGGCTGGCGAAGGCCGGGCAGGAGATGAGCGAGATGCACGACGAGAAGGCGGGCCGGCGCTAGGGCCGGAGAGGAGCGCGCCATGGACCCACGCAATCGGGCGGAGGAGGAGATGACCCGTCGGCCGGAGCCGCTGACCGGCGAGGAGCAGGCGGAAGATCTGGCTCCCGAGGACGAGCGGATCGGCGATGACGAGGACGATGAGGACGACACGCTCGGCCGCCCGGTCCAGCTAGACACCTGAGTCCGAGTCGGCCGATACGACACGGCCTGCCCGGTTCCCCGGGCAGGCCGCGGTGCGTGCGCCGCCGCGAGTCGATCTAGTGCGCCGGCGCGTCGGAGCGGGCGCGCCGCTCCTCCCGTGGCCCGCCGCGCGAATCCACGATGCCGCCGATCACCGAGATCAGCTCGTCCGGATCCACCGGCTTCTCCACGAACATGTTGAAGCCGGCCGCCACCGCTCGGGCCCGATCCTGTAGCCGCACGTAGGCGGTGAGCGCGACCGCGGGGGTCTCGCGGTCGGTCCCGCGCTCGGCGGCGCGAACGTTGCGGATGAGCGAGTAGCCGTCCTCGTCCGGCATCGCGAGATCGGAGACGAGCACGTCGGGCCGGATCCAGCGCAGCAGGCTCATGGCCTCGGTGGCGGAGGCGGCGGTGCGCACCGCCGCGCCGGCGTCGGTCAGGAGGCGCGCCAGCATGTCGAGCGCGTCGTGATCGTCGTCGACCACGAGCACCTGCACGCCCCGCAGCGGCGGGGCGGGCGCTGAGGTACCGGCCACCTCCGCCTCGCCGGCTCTGTCGAGCGGCAGGTCCAGTCCCACCGTGGTGCCGTAGCCCTCCCCCGCGCTCTCCGCGTGGACGCTGCCTCCGTGCAGCTCCACCAGGTGCCGCACGATGGTGAGCCCGAGGCCGAGGCCGCCGTGCCGCCGGGTGATCGTGGGATCCCCCTGCCGGAACCGCTCGAACACGAACGGCAGGAAGTCGCTCGGGATGCCTTCCCCGGTGTCGGTCACCGTGATCCGCGCGTGTCCGTCGGTACGGGCGAGGCGCACCTCGACCTTGCCGCCGCGATGGGTGAACTTGATCGCGTTGGACAGCAGGTTCCACACCGCCTGCTGGAGCCGTCCCGCGTCGCCGTTGACGTGGCGGGCGATCGGGTCGAGGATCACGGTCAGGGCGATGCCCTTGTGCTGGGCCGCCGTGCGCACCGAGTCGGTGGCCGCGTTGATCACCGCACCCAGGTCCACCGCGCTCCGGCTGATGCTGAGCGTGCCGGTAATCGCCCGGGAGGCATCGAGGATGTCCTCGATGAGCTTGGCTTGCGCCTGCGCGTTGCGCTCGATGACCTCGACGCCCCGCGCCAGCGTGGCCTCATCGGGCCGGCCGGTCCGGAGAATATGGGCCCAGCCGAGAACCGCGTTGAGGGGCGTGCGCAGCTCGTGGGACACGTTGGCCAGGAACTCGTCCTTCATGCGGTTGGCGATCTCGGCCTGCGCCCGCGCCGTGTGCTCCCGGGCCAGCGACTCGCGGCGCTCGTCCAGCTCCTTCTGGAGCCGCTCGTGGAGCTGGGCGTTCTCGATGGCGTCGGCCGCGATCCGGACGTATAGATCGATCAGGCGCGTCTCGGATTCGGCGGCGCGCCGCGGCGCCCCGAAGTGCACCGAGAGGACGCCGATCACGTCTCCGCCGCGCGTGAACAGCGGCGTGCTCTGGCACGCGCGGAAGCCGGCGCGCCGGGCCGCATCGCGGTAGGGGGCGAAGACCGGGTCGGTCTCGGTGTCCTCGACCACCACCGGCCGGCGCTCGGTGTAGGCGATGCCCCACGCGCCGCCTCCGAACGGCACGCGCTCGATCTCCTCCACGAAGGCCTCGTCGAACCCGCGATGTACCCGCAGGGTCAGCGGCGTCTCCGGATCGCACAGGGCGAGGAGGCCCATGCCCGTGCCCTGGACCGCCAGCACCGCGTCGAGCACCTCGCGTAGCAGCGGCTCCAGGTCGAGCGTGCTGGTGAGGCGCGCGCTCATCTCGTGCAGCCGGCGCAGATCCGCGACCTGCTCCTCCAGCTCCGCGGTCACCGCGCGGAGGGCCGTCTCCACTGCACTGCGCTCCGCCACTTCCGCCCGTAGCGAGGAGGCCTGCTGCTGCAGGGCCACGATGGCGCTCCGGCGCCCTCGCGGGGGCTCGTCGCGCGGGTAGCTCTCCGCGGGCACGATGTGGTCGTGCTGCCGGCAAACCGCGTCCACCGGCTCGGCGAACTGCTGCCCGCCGAGTTGGCGCATCGGATACGCGCAGAAGAGACTGAACGAACGCTCCGCGAGCAGCTGATTCCAGAGCTCTTCGAGCCGGATCGTCGCGGGGGCGTTGCCCGCGCTCAGGAGCAGCCCGACCATCTCTCCGAACACGCGCGTGGGCCCGCCGCCGCCGACCCGGCCCAGCAGCTCGCCGACGACGTCGCGGAAGCGGCCCTCGTCGGGCGCGCCGTCCACGACGATGCGGGCCAGGGTGCCGGCGGCGTCCACCGTGAGGAATTGCCCCGTCGCGGTGGCCTCGTCCACGTCCCAGCCCAGTGCGCGCAGGCGCTCGTCGAGGCCGGCGCGATGCTCGGCCGTCGCGATGATGAGCGCTGCGTCGCCGGCCTTGAGGCCGCTGGCCACGAACTCGCCGAGGCGGTCGATCAGCAGTCCATCGTCCTCGTAGAAATGCACGAGGTGCTCGCGACGCCCGTCCCGCTTCTTCATAGAGTTGCCAAGCTCCGCCGAGAGGAGCAAGCGATGTGCCAAGGACGTCTCGGTTGAGTGCGCGACAATCGGCCGCTCACGACGTCGAATCGCCAGGCACGAGACGCCGCGACAGAATTTTCTTCCCGGTAACCGCTACCGGGTGTTCGTTTCGTTGACGCGCTCAGCGGTTCTCCCACTCCCAGTACTTGCGCCGGCCGTGGTGCTCGAAGAGCCGCCGCTCGTAGTCGCGCTCGAACGGGCGGGCCGGATCGTACTCGGGAGCTGCCTTGATCGCGTCCCGGGTCGAATCGACGCGGACGGTCGAGTCCGGCCAGCTCACCGTGGTGATCCACTCGGGTGAGAGCACCACCTTCTTGCCCGGCCACCAGTTGCGGGTGTCGACCACCATGTAGCGAATCGCCCACGCGCGTCCGTCGACGAGGAAGTCTTCGACGTGGCCGATGTCGCCGTCGCGCGCCGCGATCGAATAGCCGCTGACGTCGCGGGTGCTGCGCAGCGTCGGGTCGCCGGTCGGGGCCATCTCGCGCGCGGCGAGATCGGCGGGCACCAGCTCGGGCGAGATGGGCACCGCGTCCGCCGGGGTCGGCGGCATGCCGGGATACGCGAGCAGCCCCCAGCGATACGGGCCTTCCCAATAGAAGCGCTGATCGTAGTAGCGCGCGAGGGCTTCCTCCTGCTGGCGGTCGACCGGCTTGTCCGTGTCGACGGACGGGCTGTTCTCCACCTGCGCGCGCGAGACGTTCACCGCCACCCGATCGCCCTGGCTCTCCCCTCGCACGGAGAGCGGGGAGATCAGCACCTGACGTCCGGCCAGCCAGCTCCCGGTGTCGACCACCAGGTAGCGCACGGTCCACGTGAGGTCGTCGAAGTACAGATCGCGAACGCTGCCGACGTCTCCGTCGGTGGCCGCGATCGCGAGCCCTTTGAATGCGCTGGCCGGGGTGAGCATGGGGTCGACCTCCTTGGCGGACCGACGTAGCATTTCTCGTGCAACCGGCGGATCGCGTCCCCGGCGCGCCGAATGCGCCGGGCGCGTGCCCGAGGCGTCGGCCGCGCCGTAAGGTTTACCGGGAAGCGGCGGCCGGGTCGGTCGTCGGGGCGGAGCGCGCGGTGACGATCACCGCGAGGCCCACCAGCGCCAGGGCCATGCCCGCGAGCCTCGGCGCCCCGAAGCGCTCGCCGAACGCCAGCGAGGAGCCCAGCGCGGCGACGAAGGGCACGAGCAGCGCGAACGGCGCGACGGTGCCCGCCGGGTAGCGGCGCAGGAGCCGGCCCCAGATCGCGTAGCCCACGATGGTGGCCACCACGCCCAGGTACAGGACCGCGCCGAGACCGAGCCACGACGCGCCGGGTATCGCCCGCGCAAGCGCGCGGGGACCGTCGAGCCAGGCCGCGAGCAGCAGGGCGGGCAGCGGCGGCACGAGGCTCATCCACACCATCAGCCCCAGGACGTCGATGGGCGGCGGCAGCCGCTTCACCAGCACGTTGCCCACCCCCCAGCTCACGGCCGAGAGCGCGGACAGCGTGAGCCCAACCGCGGTGAGATCGGCGCCCACCGTGGTCGCGATGAGCACCAGACCCGCCGAAGCCAGCGCGCCGCCGATCCACTGCCGGCGGGTCGGCCGCTCCCCGAGCGCGAGGGCGGAGAACAGAATGGTGAACAGGCCCTGGGTCTGGACGACCACCGCGGCCAGGCCGGGTGGCGTTCCCGCCGCGATGCCGAAGAACTGGAAGAGGAACTGGCCGGTGAACAGGAACGTGCCGACGACGATCAGATCGCGCGCGCCGATCCGGGGACGCGGCAGGAACGCGACGGGCACCGCCGCGACGAGGAAGCGCAGCGCGGTGAGGGCGGGCGGCGAGAAGTCGTCGAGGGCCAGGCGCGTGGCGACGAAGGCCACGCCCCAGATCACCACCACGGAGATCGCCAGCGCGAGATGAACGGGCGTCATGGCTCGGGTCAGGTCTTACCTCATCCCCGCCGCGATGGACAAGGCTCGGGCAGGCGGCGTAGACTCCGGGCGGTCAACCACTCGGTGTCCTCAGGAGGCGGCCCGCCATGCCAGCGCCCACGCTCAAGATCGATCACGCCCGGTACATCCTGACTCTCGACCGCCAGCGCCGGATCATCGAGGACGGCGCGATCCTGGTCGAGGGCAACCGCTTCAGCCGAATCGGCAAGGCCGCCGACCTGGCCGACGCGCGGGCCGATCGCCTGATCGACGGTCGGCATCTCGTGATCACGCCCGGCTTCCTCAACGGTCACATGCACATCAGCTACGCGCACCCGGTGCGCGGGATCTTTCCGGACGAGCAGGCGAGCCCGCTCGTGCACGTGTTCAATCTCCAGTCCGCGATGACCGAGGAGGAGGAGCACCAGGCCACGCTGCTCGGGCTGGTCGAGCTGGTGAAGAACGGCACCGTGTGCTTCCTCGACCCGGGCAGCACGAAGTTCCCCGACGCGTGCCTGCAGGCCTACGAGGACTCGGGCATGCGCGTCATCCTGGGAGAGTGCGTGACCGACCAGCCCGCGCCGTTCACCCTGCCGCGGTACGACGCGCCGGAGGCGGTGGCCCGCACCACCTCGTTCATCGCCAAGTGGAACGGTCGGCTCGAGGGGCGGATCCGGGCCTGGGCGATGCCGTTCTCGCACGAGACGTGCAGCGCCGGCCTGCTGGAGGCGCTCAAGCGGGTGGCGGACGAGCACCGCACCGGCCTCACCCTGCACCACAACAGCGGCAACAAGCCGCGGCAGGACTCGATCGCCCGCCACGGCTACACCCCGACCGCGTATCTCGAGTCGATCGGGGTGATGGGGCCGAACGTGCTCCTCGCCCACTGCCTGGGGCTCGACGAGGCCGAGATCGACTCGATCGCGCGCACCGGCACCGCGATCGCGATGTGCCCGGTGACCGCGGCCAAAGGCGGGCGCGGGGTGCCGGAGCACGGCCGCATGCCCGAGTTCCTCGCGCGCGGGGTGAAGATCGCGCTCGGGTGCGACTCGCCCAACAACTCGAATCACCTCGACATGGTGCGGACCATGAACATGGCGGCCGTCCAGTACAAGGACGCGCGCCAGGACACCCGCCAGGTCCCGGCGGAGGCCGCGCTGGAGATGGCCACGCGGCACGGGGCGGAGGCGATGGGCCTCGGCGACGAGCTGGGCTCGATCGAGACCGGCAAGAAGGCGGACCTCGTGTGCTTCGACGTCCTGCGACCGGAGTGGCAGGCGATGTGGAACCCGCTCAACAACCTCGTCTACAACGCGGACGGCCGGAGCGTGCACACGGTGGTGATCGACGGCCGGGTCGTGGTGGACGCCTACCGCCAGCGCTTCGTGGACGAGCCGCGGCTCTTCGCGAAGGTGCAGGAGATCGGGGAGCGGCTCCAGGCGCGCACCGGCATCCGCTTCCCGCGCTCGCGCTGGCCCCTGAGCTGACGCGGCCGGATCGGAGGAAGGGATCGGCGATGGCGAGGAAGAGAGCGGCCCGCGGCCGCGGATGGCTCGAGCGGATGGCGCGGCGGGTGACAAACTGGAGCGGCACCTCGCAGGCCTTTGCCGCCGCGGTGGCGGTCGTGGTGATCTGGGCGCTGCTCGGGCCGGTCTTCCACTTCTCGGATACGTGGCAGCTCGTCGTCAACACCGGGACCACCATCGTCACGTTCCTGATGGTCTTCCTGATCCAGCGCTCGCAGAACAAGGACTCGCAGGCGATCCATCTCAAGCTCAACGAGATCGTGGCCGCGGTGCAGGGCGCGAGCAACCGGCTGATCAACGTCGAGGATCTGACCGAGGAGGAGGTCCTGCTGCTGCATCGGTACTACCAGCGGCTGAGCGATCTGGCCAAGCGTGACGCCAGCCTCACGCAGTCCCATTCCATCGAGGAAGCCGACACGCGATCGGGTGCCAAAAAGCGCGGCCCCTGACATTTCCCATCAATCGGAGGCCGGATCCCTCGTAGCAACCACCTGATTTCGCTGGGCGCATCGCTGGTGCACTTCTTGCAGCGCGGAAGGTGGCCGGGCATCATCCGGCCAATCGCTCGCCGAGAGGAGATGAGCCGATGCCTCAACAGCGCATCCTGGTGGTCGAGGACGAGACGAATGTTCGCGAGCTGGAAGCCGAGATCTTGAGAGGCGAGTGGGAGCACGTGGATACCGCGGTCGACGGCACCGACGCCCTCCGCCTGCTGGCCGAGCACGTCTACGCGGCGATCGTGAGCGATCTCGCGATGCCGAAGCTGGACGGCCGCGGCCTCTACGAGGAGGTCGAGCGGCGCTGGCCGGCGGTGCACGGCCGTCTCGTCTTCGTCACCGGCTACGCGGAAGCCGAGGAGTACGACGAGTTCCTCCGCCACAGCGGGGTGCCGGTGCTCGCGAAGCCGTTCCGGATGGCCGACCTGCTCGGCGCGGTGAAGCGGGCCTTCTCGCCCGCCTGACGTGTCCACCGTGACGCGCGTCGTCGATTCCGCGGACGCCCGGTACCGGGAGCTGGTGGAGGCCGGGCGCGGGCTGATCTGCACGCACGACCTGGCCGGCATCCTCCTGTCGGTCAACCGCGCGGCCGCGGACCGTCTCGGCTATGCGCCCGAGGACATGGTGGGCCGGAGCCTCGCCGAGTTCCTCGCGCCCTCGGTCCGGTCCATGTTCGGGCAATACCTCGATCGCATCGCGCACCAGCCGGCCGACGAGGGCCTCATGCTGGTGGTCTCGCGCGCGGGTGAGGAGCGCGTCTGGACCTACAGCAACGTGCGGGGCCAGGACGGCGGCGGCCGCGCCTACGTGCTGGGCCACGCTCAGGACATCACCGATCTCAAGCGGTCGGACGCGCGGGCGGTGGAGGCCGAGGCCTTGCGCTCGGTGGCCCAGCTCGCGCTCGCTACCGCTCATGAGATCAACAATCCGCTCACCGTCATCATCGGGAGCCTGCAGCTGCTGCTCGCCCGCGGGCAGGTCTCCGAGGAGACCGCCCACTCGCTCGAGCGCGTCATCCGGGCCGCCGAGCAGATTCGCGACACGGTCCGCAACCTGTCCCGCATCACCCGTCTCGAGCTGGCCCGCCAGGCTCCGTCGCTCCCCGAGGTCCTCGACCTCCGCAAGTCCAGCGCCCCCCAGGCCTGACCTCGAGGGCTTGCCGTCCGGGGACCTCCCGGGCTACAGTCCGGCGACAGCCGCATCTCCCAGCCGGACCACAACGAGGAGCGATCACATGAAGCGTGCGAGCGCGACGGCGTCCGTGTTGCTGCTGATCCTGGCCCTGATGGGATTCGTCCTCGCCGGCGGCGTCTCGGCCCAGCCGAAGACCGAGCTGACGGTGGCCCTCTCCAGCTTCTCCACCGAGGTGCTCGATCCGCCGCTGGGCGGCCACCTCGTCAAGTACTACCTCTCGATGATCTTCGACTACCTGGTGGGCACCACGCCGGACGGGCAGCCGTCGCGCGACGGCGGGCTGGCCACGCGCTGGGAGAACTCCCCGGACTACAAGAGATGGACCTTCTATCTTCGAAAGAACGTCAAGTTCCACAACGGCGACGAGGTCACCTCCGAGGACGTGAAGTTCAGCCTGCAGCGCAACATCGGCAAGCGCTCCACCACCGGCTACGCGGGACCGCTGCGCACGCTGATCCAGGACATCGAGACGCCCGCACCCGACCGGGTCGTGATCGTCACCAAGGAGCCGACCCTCATCATCCCGACGTATCTCTCGCGCTCGCTCTCCACCGAGGGCATGGTCACGCCGAAGAAGTACATCGAATCCGTGGGCGACGACGTGTTCGCCCGCAAGCCGATCGGCAGCGGACCCTACAAGTTCGTCGAGCAGGTCACCGGCTCGCACATCAAGCTCGCCGCGGTGGACAACCACTGGCGGATCGGCACGCCCAAGTACAAGACCATGACGTTCCGGCTGGTACCCGAGGAGGCGACGCGCATCGCGCTGCTGCGGCGGGGCGAGGTCGACGTGGCCGACGTGAGCCGCGAGCGGGTGAAGGAGCTGGAGAAGGAGGGCTTCCCGCTCCACTACCGCCGCGAGGAGGCGCTCCTCACCATGTGGTGGGTCCTCGGGCCGGACGGGCGGACGGGGCCGACGAAGGACAAGCGCGTGCGCGAGGCGCTCAACCTGGCGCTGGATCGCGCCGAGATCGCGCAGTCGATCTTCGCCGGCAGGGCCGAGCCGGCCGCGATCCCGCTCGGGCTCTCGTGGTCGTTCAAGGAGGTGGGCTTCAAGCAGACCCCGGACATGCTCTATCCCTATGACCCGGCGCGCGCCAAGAAGCTCCTCGCCGACGCGGGGGTGGGCTCGGGCATGTCGCTGGACGTCTACGCCTACCAGCTGCCCGGTCTGCCCGAGGGCAAGACCATGGCCGAGGCGGTGGCCGGCTACTGGGAGAAGATCGGGATCAAGACCAAGCTGATCCCGGTGGACTATCCGGCGTTCCGCAAGGCGTGGTTCGACCGCTCGGTGCCCGGTGCGGTCGGCTACTTCAACATCGCCAACCGGGACTGGATCGGTGCCTACGCCCTGCTCGAGAAGCAGGCCTACACGCTGTCCAAGCCCTCCGACACCGTGAACGATCCCGAGATCGACGGCATGCTGTCGCAGGTCATGCGCCAGACCGACAAGGACAAGATCAACACCCTGATCCGCGGCGTCTACGCGCGGCTGCGCAGCGAGCATCACGGCGTGCCGGTGGTGTACCTGCACTCGCCCTACGCGACGTCGAAGACCCTCGGCAACTGGAACCCGGGCAGCGTCATGTACGACCTGTTCCTCGACGTCCTGGCTTCCGGCAAATAACCCACCGGCCATCGCGTCGGCCGCGGCTCGATGCTCCGCTTCATCGCCACGCGTCTGGTGCAGTCGCTGGTCGCCCTGGCCATCGTCTCGGTCGTGGTATTCGTCCTGGCCCGGGCGACCGGCGACCCGCTCTACCTGATTTTGCCCATGTCGGCCTCGCAGGAGGACTTCGACAATGCCCGGCGCTATCTGGGCCTCGACCGGCCCTACGTCGAGCAGTACCTGTCGTTCGTGGGCCGCGCGGTCACCGGTGACTTCGGCATCTCCCTGCGCGCCCGCCGGCCGGTCGGCGAGCTGATCCGCGAGCGGCTGCCCAATTCCCTGAAGCTGGCCGCGTTCGCCATGGGCGTCTCGCTCGCGATGGCCTTCCCGCTCGGTATCATGGCGGCGGTGCGGAAGGGCACCGGCGTCGACCGGGCCGCGCAGATCGTCTCGGTGCTGGGCCAGTCGCTGCCCACCTTCTGGGTCGCGATCATCCTCGTGGAGTTCGTGGCCGGCCGCTGGCAGTGGCTCCCCGCGGGCGGCATCAGCGGGTTCTCGAGCTACATCCTGCCCGGCTTCACCCTGGGCTGGTTCGTGGTGGCCGGCCTCATGCGGCTGCTGCGCTCGGGCATGCTCGAGGTCCTCGATTCCGAGTATGTCAAGCTCGCGCGGGTGAAGGGGGTGAGCGAGCGCCGGGTCATCTGGATGCACGCGCTGCGGAACGCGCTGATCCCGGTGGTCACCTTCGCGGGGATCTACTTCGCGATCCTGGTGACCACCGCGATCGTGGTCGAGACCGTGTTCGCGTGGCCGGGTCTGGGCCGCCTGGCCTACGAGGGCATCAGCTCGCGCGACTTCCCGGTGATCCAGGCGGTGGTGCTCACCACCGCGGCCATCGTGGCGGTGGTGAACCTCGGCGTGGACTGCCTCTACGCGATCATCGACCCGCGGATTCGCTATGCTCGCTGAGCCGGCGGCCCTCGCGCGGCCCGAGGCGGACGGCGCGGCTCCGCCCGTCGCGCGCGGCTGGCGCCTGCCCCTCGTCCCGCTCGGGATCATCGCGCTGTTCCTGGTCGTGGCCATCGTGGCCCCGCTGCTCGGGCTGCCCGACCCGCAAGAGCAGTCGCTGCGTAACCGCTTCAAGCCGCCGGTGTGGGAGGAGGGCGGCACCTGGGCGCACGCTCTCGGCACCGACCGTCTGGGGCGCGACCTCCTCTCGCGCATCGTGTGGGGCTCGCGGATCTCGCTGGCCGCCGGCGTGCTCACCGTGCTCCTGGCGAGCGCCTTCGGCGCCGCGGTGGGGCTCACCGCGGGCTACTACGGCGGCCGGGTGGACGCGGTGCTCATGCGCATTACCGACGCGACCATGTCGTTCCCGGTGATCCTGCTCGCGCTCATCCTCGCGGTGACGGTCGGGCCCAGCTTCACCAACGTGGTGGTGGCGATCGCGGTGATCCTGTGGGCGCGCTACGCCCGCGTCATCCGCGGACAGGTGCTCACCCTGATGCAGCTGGATTTCGTGGCCCAGGCCCGCATCGCGGGGGCGGGAGCCTGGCGGATCATCACGCGTCATCTGCTGCCCAACACGCTCGGCACCCTGCTCGTGCTGGTCACCCTGCAGATCGGCTACGTGATCATCGTGGAGGCGTCGCTGTCGTTCCTCGGCGCCGGCATCCCGCCGCCCACGCCGGCCTGGGGATCGATGATCGCGGAAGGGCGCGACTTCGTGACCAGCGCGTGGTGGGTTTCGCTGTTCCCGGGGCTGGCCATCCTGGTCGTGGTGCTGGCCTTCAATCTGCTCGGCGACTGGCTGCGCGACACCTTCGACCCCAAGCTGCGTCAGCTCTGAGCGCGCCCTCCGTCGTGTCGGCTCCCGTCGTCGACGTCCGTGACCTCCGCACCCACATCGTCACCCGCTGGGGGACGGTCAAGGCGGTCGACGGCGTGTCGTTCGCCCTCGCGGAGGGCGAGACGCTCGGCCTCGTCGGCGAGTCCGGCTCCGGCAAGAGCATGACCTGTCTCAGCCTGGTCCGGCTCGTGCCGCGGCCGGCCGCGCGCATCCTGGGTGGGCAGGTGCTCCTGGACGGCGACGACCTGCTCGCCCGGAGCGAAGCCGAGATGCAGGCGATCCGGGGCCGCCGGATCGCGATGATCCTCCAGGATCCGATGAGCTCGCTCAACCCGGTGTTCTCCATCGGCATGCAGATCCGAGAGCCGGTCGCGCTCTATCATCGGCTGCGCGGCCGGGCCCTGACCGCCCGGGCCGCCGAGCTGCTCGCGGCGGTGCGCATCCCGTCGCCGTGGGAGCGCCTCCGCGCGTTCCCGCACCAGCTCTCCGGGGGCATGCGGCAGCGGGTGGTGGGGGCGATGGCGATCGCGGCGCCCCCGCGCCTGCTGATCGCCGACGAGCCGACCACGAGCCTCGATCTCACGATCCAGTCCCAGTACCTGGGCCTGCTGCGCGAGCTGCAGCGACAGCATCGCTTCGCGCTGATCTTCGTCACCCACAACCTGGGGATCGTGGCCCGCATGTGCGACCGCGTGGCGGTGATGTATGCCGGCCGCATCGTGGAGATGGGGCCGGTGCGGCACCTGTTCACGCGGCCCGCGCATCCCTACACGCGTGCCCTGCTCGAATCGATCCCGCGGCTCGGCGTGCGCCGCGAGCGGCTGACCGCGATCGAGGGGCAGCCGCCGGACCTCTCCCGCCTGCCGGCCGGCTGCGCCTTCGCGCCGCGCTGCCCGTCGGTGATGGAGCGGTGTCGAGTGGAGGCGCCGCCCGAGACGGCGGTGGAGGCCGGTCACGTGACGCGCTGCTGGCTCGAGACGTCCCCGGGAGCATCGGGGTGAGCGCCCTGCTCGAGGTGGAGGGGCTCACCAAGCACTTTCCGGTGCGCCGCGGGCTGCTGGGGCGGACCACCGGGCTGGTGCGCGCGGTCGATTCGGTCTCGTTCAGCATCGACGTGGGCGCCACTCTCGGCGTGGTCGGCGAGTCCGGCTGCGGGAAGACCACCACCTCGAAGCTCGTGCTCGGTCTCGAGCGGCCGACCGCGGGGGCCATCCGCTTCGGCGGCGAGAACGTGCTGACGCTCGGTCGGGCCGGCTGGCAGCGCTACCGACGCGCGGTGCAGGCGGTGTTCCAGGATCCGTACGCGTCGCTCGATCCGCGGATGCGGGTGGGCACCATCATCGCCGAGCCGCTGGTGATCAACGAGCGGATCGACGCCACGTCCCGGCGCCGGCGCGTGCACGAATTGCTGGATCTGGTGAGCCTGCCCGCCCGCGCCGCGGATCTCTACCCGCACGAGTTCTCCGGCGGCCAGCGGCAGCGCGTGGCCATCGCGCGGGCGCTCGCCCTGTCGCCGCGCCTGGTGGTACTGGACGAGCCGGTCTCCGCGCTCGACGTGTCCATTCGCGCTCAGATCCTGAACCTGCTGCGCGACCTGCAGGCGCGGCTCGGGGTGTCGTATCTGTTCATCGCCCACGATCTGGCCGCGGTCGCGCACATGAGCCACGTCATCGCGGTGATGTACCTGGGGCAGATCGTGGAGCGGGGCCCGGCCGACGCGGTCGCGCTCGAGCCGCGGCATCCGTACACGCAGGCGCTCTTCGCGGCCGCCCTGCCGATCGACTTCGACTCGCCGCGCGAGGAGATCGCGCTCTCCGGCGAGGTGCCGAGCCCGCTCAGCCCGCCCGCCGGCTGCCGCTTCCATCCGCGCTGCCCGCACGCCATGGCCCGCTGCGCCACCGAGGAGCCCGTGCTCCGCTCCACCGCCGGCCGCCTCGTCGCCTGCCACCTGTACTGAGGGGGTCTCGACTCGGGGTCAGGTCTTGCATTACGACATTTTTCGACTCGGGGTCAGGTCTTGCATTACGACATTTTGGTCGCGCAAGGGGACATCATTGCTTCCCACGAAAATGTCGTAATGCAAGACCTGACCCCGAGTGCAAGACCTGACCCCGAGCTACGCGAGGAGGAGACAGGCGGCCCCGGCGCAGGCGAGGAGGGCGGCGGTGAGACGGCGGGCGAGGTCGGGCTCGCCGAAGAGCGCGCGGCCGAGCAGGACCGCGAGCACCGCGGACATGCGCCGGATCGCGTTGACGTAGGCGGCGGGCGCCAGGGTCATCGCGGAGGTCTGCATGCCGGTGCCGGTGACGCCCAGCACGCCGTGGCCCACCACCGTCACCAGATTGGGCGGCGAAAAGCTCTCGCCGAAGCCGCGCGGCGTGGTGGCCAGCGCGACCAGCGCGGCGACGACCGCGGCGCCGCCGTGGGCGCACACCAGATAGCTGGGCGGGCCGATCCGGAGCGCGCCGTAGCGATCCACCGCGGCGAGGAAACCCAGGAAGAACGCGGCGCCCAGGGCGTCGAGCGCGTCGCGTCGCGAGAAGAGCGCCCGCAGACGGCCGAGCCGGCCCTGGCCGTCGCCTCCCGAGAGGCTGACGGTGCCGGCCAGGGACAACCCGAGGCCGATCCAGCCGAGCGTACTGGGCAGCCCGCCGGAGAGCGCGGCGTCCGGCACGATCGTGAAGAGCGGGCTCAGGGCGAGGATCGGTCCGACGATCGAGATGTCACCGCGCGCGCTGGCTCGCGCGAGCAGCCCGCTCATGCCGAGCACGAGGAACCACGAGGCCACGATGGCCGACCACGTGTCGGTGCCCGGCGACACGAACGGCCGGCCGGAGACGACGAAATAGAGCGCCCACGCCGCGCCGGCCACGCTCTGCGTCCACGCGACGATGACGAGCGGCGGGATCGCGCGCGCCCGCCCCTTGACGAGCGCGAACTGCGCGGCCTGGGTCAGCGCCGCCCCGAGCGAGAGCAGGAACCAGGTCAGACGAGATCGATGCGGGGCACCCCGCTCGCCTCGAGGGCGGCCTTCATGGCCGCCACCTCCTCCGCGGAGGGAGGGAGCACGGGCGGCCGCGCGAGCGCGCTCCGGAACAGACCGCGCAGGGCGAGGCCTTCCTTCATGCGCGCGTGGGCGTCACCCGACGGCTCGCCCGCGCCGTAGACGGCCTCCTTCACCGGCCAGATCCGCTCGTTGGCCCGCCGCGCGCGGGGCAGGTCGTCGGCCTGCATCGCATCCATCAGCTCGAAGGTCAGCTCGGGGATGAGGCTCGCGCAGCCGACCAGCGTGCCGTCCATCTGGTGCACGAAGGTCGGGAACAGGTACTCGTCCATGCAGTTGAGCAGCGAGACGTGCGGGGCCTCCGCGCGAAGCGCCCGGATGTCGCGCTCGTACTTGCCCAGGTCGCGCTGGCCCATCTTGAACCCGCGGACCTGCGGCAGGCTCGCGAGCCGCGTCATCAGCCGCGTCGAGTAGGCGACCCTCGTGCTGGCCGGATAGACGTGGATGATGAGGTCGAGGCCGCTCTCCGCGCCGATGGCCCGCACGTACTCGTAGACCGCGTCCTCCTTCACTCCGAAGCGCAGCCACATGTGGCACGGCATGACGTCGATCGTGTCGGCGCCGGCGTGCGCGGCGGCCCGCGCGTGCTCGATGGCCTCGAAGGTGCCTTCCGAGCAGACCGCCGAGATCACGCGCACCCGGCCCGCGACCGCGTCGGCCACGATGCGGGTGACCTCGGCGCGCTCCTCGGGCAGCAGCGAGCCGACTTCTCCGGTGTGACCGTTGGTCATCAGCGCGGTGACGCCCCGGCCGCCGGCCAGCCACCGCGAGAAGCGGGCGAGGCCGTCCTCGTCGATCTTGTAGTCGTCCCGGAACGGAACGGCCAGTGCGGGAATCACTCCCTTGAACGCGCGGCTCATCGGTCGGCTCCTCCCCGGGAGACCGTACCCGAGGAGCGCGCGTCAGGTCAATCGCCCGGTCGAACGGGGCCCCTGGTGCCTCTTACCGTGTAGGAATCACTCGGCGGGGCCCGGGCGGGCCGGCGCGCCCTGCGAATGACGCGCGCACGGCTCGACGAGCCCGAGTGGCACGGCCTGCGCATGGTGGCAGGAGGTCACGACCATGCCGGAGAAGAAGACCATCGAGCGCGCGCGTCGCGACGCGCGTGAGGGCAAGGCGCCGACCACGCAGGCCGGTGAGTTCGTGCGCGAGGAGATGGAGCACGTTCGCGAGGGCAAGCACGGCGCGCGCAACACCAAGCAGGCCATCGCGATCGGTCTGTCCAAGGCGCGGCGGGCCGGGGTGAAGCTGCCCGCGCCGGGCCGCGGCACGTCGCGCCGAACGCGGCGCAAGGCGGCGCAGGACACTCGCGCGGCCCGGCGCGGCGGGAGCCGCCGACGCACCTCGACGCGGCGGTCGCGCGCCACCACGAAGGCGCTGCGGCGCGAGGGCCACCGGGCCGCCTCGAAGCGGGCCCTGTCGCGACAGGCGAAGTCGACCGCGCGGCGTCGCCGCCGGCCCTCCCGCTCCCGGTAGCCAGACTGCCGCCCGCGGCGCCTCGCGACGGAACACGCGGCATGCCCGGCGACGGACGCGGCACCACGTTCCGGCCTTGACGTGCTCTCTCGCCACCCCTAATGTGGCCCGGGAGGGCATTCATGCCACGCGCATCCTTCGGGCTCATCCTGGCCAATCGGGCGGTCGTGCTCGGCGCGATCCCCGCGCGAGATCTGATCGAGCTGGCGCAGCATGCGGAAGCCTCGGGGGCGTTCGACACGCTGTGGGTCGGCGATAGCCTGCTCGCCAAGCCGCGGCTCGAGGCGGTGGCCCTGCTCTCGGCGCTGGCCGGCGCCACGTCGCGCATGCGGCTCGCGGTCGGCTGCCTGGCCACCTTCGTGCATCGCCATCCGCTGCTGTTCGCCCAGCAATGGGCGAGCCTCGACGTGCTGTCCGGCGGCCGCGCGCTGCTCGCGGTCTGCCTGGGCGGGCCGGACGAGCAGAGCCCCGCGCAGGCGCTCGAGCACAAGGTGATGGGCGTCCGCTCCGGCGAGCGGGTCGGCCGGCTCGAGGAAGGCATCCAGATTCTTCGGAAGGTCTGGAGCGGCGAGAAGGCCTCGCATCAGGGCGCGTTCTACCAGTTCGAGGGCGTGAAGATCGAGCCGCGGCCGGTGCAGCAGCCCTGCCCGATCTGGATCGCGAGCAATCCCACCGGGCTCACCTGGAAAGGCGGCGCCAGCGCCTCGGACGCGGCGGTGGAGCGCGGTCTGCGACGGGTGGCCCGTTACGCCGACGGCTGGATGACCAACAAGGTGACCCCGGCGCAGTTCCGCGAGCAGTGGGCGCGCATCGCGCGGATGACCAAGGAGGAAGGGCGCGATCCCGACGCGATGCAGAGCGCGCTCTACCACAACATCAACATCAACGAGGACCGCCAGCAGGCGCTCGAGGAGAGCAAGACGTTCCTCGACACCTACTACACGAGCACGTTCTCACCGGCCTTCGTGGAAGGCTGGACGGTGGCGGGCAGCCCGGCCCGGTGCATCGCCCAGCTGCGCGAGTACGCGGCGGCGGGGCTCACCCACGTGTCGCTGCGGCTGACCTCCTGGGACCAGCGCGGCCAGCTCAAGCGGTTCCTGGGCGAGGTGGCGCCCGCGCTGACCGGCGCCCGCTGAGGAGCGGCCTCTCCGGCATGCCCCGGACCCTGACCCGCGGGCAGATCGTCGCGATCGCCCTGCTGATCTGCGCCCTCGTGGCCGACGCGGCGCTGTCGATCTTCAACATCCGCGAGGTCGCGAACAGCGTGCAGTGGATCTCGCACACCCAGGAAGTGCTGGCCAAGCTCGAGCAGGTGCTCTCGACGCTGAAGGACGCCGAGACCGGGCAACGCGGCTACCTGCTCACCGGCGACCTGCGGTATCTCGGGCCCCACGAGCAGGCGGTGGCCCGGATGCCGGCCCAGCTCGTGCAGCTCCGGGAGCTCATCGCGGACAATCCGGCCCAGACGGTGCGCCTGCTCCGGCTGGAGCAGCTGGTGACCGAGCGGCTGGACGTGCTGCAGCACGCGATCGGGACGTACCAGGCGGACCCGGACAAGACCCGCGTCATGCCGTCGTCGCGTCAGAGCTCGCTGACCGACGAGGGCAAGCGGGTCATGGACGCGGTCCGGGCCCAGATCAGCGAGATGCAGGACTCGGAGCGCGCGCTGCTCGCGCGCCGCGAGGCCGCATCGCGGACCAGCGCCCGCACCGCGCTCGCCACCACCGCCATCGCGCTCAGCCTGGGCCTGCTGCTCGTGGTCATGGTGATCTGGCTGTTCGCCTCGAACATGGCGACGCGGCAGCGCGCGGCGGACGTGGTGCACGCGGAGCGCGAGCGGTTTCGCACCACGCTCACCAGCATCGGCGATGGGGTGATCGTCACCGACGCGCAGGGGCGCATCACCCTGCTGAACCCGGTGGCCCGCACGCTCACCGGCTGGGGCGAGGACGCGACCGGCCGACCCCTGGAGGACGTGTTCCGCATCGTCAACGAGACCACGCGCGACGCGGTCGAGAACCCGGTGACCAGGGTCATCCGTCAGGGCGGCGTGGTGGGCCTCGCCAACCACACCGTGCTCATCGCGAGGACCGGCGGCGAGGTGCCGATCGACGACAGCGGCGCGCCCATCCGCGACGGGCGCGGCCGCATCGTGGGCGTGGTGCTGGTGTTCCGCGACGTCACCGAGCGGCGGCGGGCGGAGCGGGCCACCGAGGAGGCCGATCGGCGCAAGGACGAGTTCCTGGCCATGCTGGCCCACGAGCTGCGCAATCCGCTCGCGCCGATTCGTAACGCCGCGCACACCCTGGGGCTGCTCGGGGGCCACGACACCCGCCTGCACTGGGTGTCCGAGGTGATCGAGCGGCAGGTCGGGCTCATGACCCGCCTGGTCGACGACCTGCTCGATGTCTCCCGGATCACCTCCGGCAAGATCACGCTGCAGCGGGCGCCGGTACCGATTCGCGAGGTGGTCGAGCAGGCGGTGGAGATGGCACAGCCCGCGGCGGAGGGCCGCAAGCAGACGCTCGAGTGCCTGGTGGACGAGGATGTGGGGTCGGTGGACGGCGATCAGGCGCGGCTGGTGCAGGTGGTGGGCAACCTGCTCGACAACGCGATCAAGTACAGCGACGAGAGCGGGCGCATCGTCGTCGCCGCGCGGCGCGATGGCGGCGACGCGGTGATCGCGGTGCGCGACACCGGCGCGGGCATCTCGACGGATCTCCTGCCGCGCGTCTTCGATCTGTTCACCCAGGCGGACCGCTCGCTCGAGCGAAGACAGGGCGGGCTGGGGATCGGTCTCACGCTGGTGCGGCGCCTGGTGGAGATGCACGACGGCCGCGTGCACGTCGCCAGCGATGGGCCGGGGCTCGGCAGCGAGTTCACCGTGCGCCTGCCCGGCGTGGGGCCGGGAGAGGCCGCCGAGGAGTCGGCCGCCCCATCCGCGATGGTCACGAAGGGCTCGGGGGCGGCGCGGCGCATCCTGGTGGTGGACGACCAGCCCGACTCGACCGACTCGCTGGCGATGTTTCTGCGCCTGCGCGGGCACGAGGTGCAGACCGCGCACGACGGGCCGGGTGCGCTGGAGGAGATCGCGCGCGGCCGCCCCGAGGTGGTGTTTCTCGACCTCGGCCTGCCCGGCATGAGCGGCTACGACGTGGCGCGCCAGATCCGGGCGCGGGCCGACACGCGGGACCTGCGCCTGGTCGCCGTCACCGGCTACGGGACGGAGGCCGATCGCGTGAAGAGCCGCGCGGCCGGCTTCGACGTCCACCTCGCCAAGCCGGTCGACCCGCAGGTGCTGGATGTGCTGATCGCCCGCTGGTCCTGAGCCCGGCGGGGCGAGTCAGAGCCCGCGGCGCTTCGGGAAGCTGCTGAACCAGGGGCCGATGTAGTTGTCGTGCGCGCTCCTCTTCTTGATCGTTTCCTTGAGCGCGCCCGACTGATGCTGGTTGATGCTCTCCGCCACGATGGTGAGCGTCTTCGCGCTCTGCTGATACCGCCACCAGAAGTACATCAGGGCGGCCCCGCTGCCCAGCACGAGCGCGCCCCGCAGGACCACCGCCGAGATCAGCGCGGCCTGGGTCTGGTCGGGCAGCCCCTCGGGCATGCCTTGCCTGGCCCCGCGCACCGCCTGGAGCATCACGTGGCTGGTGAGCTGGCCGAAGCCGGCCTGGTTGATCGGATCGTCCGCACCTGGGCCGCGCCCTTGATTCCATGCGCTTGGCCAGTCGCTGGGTGGCCGGGCTCACGTCGCGCTCAAGAGTCGCGCAACGTGGTCGTGGCCGCGAGGATGGACCGGGTCGCGACCGCCCGCATCTCGGTCTCGACCTGCGCAATGCTTGCCGCAGCGGCTCCTGGAGGGAGGGAATCCCTTCGCTCACGCCTGCATCGCGCCGCGGGCCGCGCTCTGCCCGGCGGTGCGCACGTAGTCCTGCGTGATACAGCCGCCCAGGACTGCGGCGGGCAGCCACGCGAGGGCGAGCCAGAGGCGAGCGGGCTGATGGGTCCGGAGGGTGGGCACGTGCGGTCTTCTGGCTGACGCGACGGTCGCGGTGGTGGCCCATTCGTGTAGCACACGGCGCCGGGGCCCGCAAGCCGCGCGGCCGCTTGACGCCGGCGCGAATCCGACTAGACTGTTGGAACATTTTCTGCGTGGAGGCCCTGTGGACGCATCCTCCGCTCTTCCCGTTTCCCGGGCTCGCCGCTTCGCCCGCATCTGGCGACCCAACGCGACGATGCGAATCCTCGTCCAGGGCTTGTTGCTCTCCGCGGCCGGGGTGTGGCTCTTGATCTACCACGGGCTCCCGCTGCAGCTGACCCCGTGGTCGCAGGCGATCGTCAACGCCATCGTGAGCCACGTCTATCCGCTCACCGGGCAGGCGGACACCGCGGTCGTGCTCTTCCGCGAAGAGAACCTGACCCAGCTCGACGCCTCCTTCCCGGTTCCGTACGAGCGTCACGTCGACGTGCTCGACGCGCTGGCGGCCTACCGGCCCGCCGCGGTGTTCATCGACTTCGCGTTCATGGATCCGCGCCCCGCCGACGACGTGAAGCGGCTCGGTCACGCGATCTGCCGGCTGCGCGATAGCCGTCAGGACGAGCAGCGCACCGTCGCCGTGTTCCTGGCCGCGGCGCCGCCGGCCGAGGGACCGTCGCCGCGGCCGGCGGGCGGCATCCCGCGGGAGCTGCTCGCATGCGCGACGCCGGTCGATGCGCAGATGGACGCCGAGCGGGGCGTGAGCGGCGTGATCACGTACGCGGCGTGCCGTCAGGAGCCGTGTCAGGGCACGCCGTCCATGCCGAGCGCCGCCTTCGCGATGCATCACGCCCGGGTCGGGTCGGTCGATCGGGCGTTGACCGGGCCGCGCGACGCCGAGCCGATGGAGATCATCTGGGCCAACGGCCTCTCCCCGCTCAACGAGAAGTGGATGCAGTGCCGTCCGCCGCTTGCCGCGGTCGGCCTGGTCGCCGCCGTCGAGGACCTGATGACCCTCTGGGACAATCCGCTGGCCACGAAGCGGAAGTGCCCGTATACCCACACCGTCTCGGTCGTGCACCTGCTCGGCCCCTTCGACCCGGACGTGAAACAGGCGGTCGGGGACAAGGCCGTCTTCTACGGGGCGAGCTTCGTGATGGCGGGCGACCGGGTGGCTTCGCCGGTCTACGACGATCTGCCCGGCGTCTACCTGCACGCCATGGCCTACGACAACCTCCGGTCCTACGGTCCCGACTACAAGCGGGCCGAGCAGCATCCGGCCTCGTGGGTCGCAAACGTCATCCTGCTGGTGTTCACCGTGTTCCTGCTGCTGGTGGCGGACGAGCCGCTGTTGCCGGCCCGCCGGCTGTTCGGGTCGGGGGTGATCGCGGCGGAGCGCGCGGGGTACGTCAAGGTGGCCGCGATCGCGCTCGCGATCGCGAGCCTGGCGCTGACCGTGATCGCGCGCCCGAAGAATCCGGGGGTTTACCTGCTGCCCGCGCTGGTCTTCGGCATGCTGGCCTTCATCCACGTGGTGGCGACCCGTCCCCTCGGCCCGCGGGGCGAGACGACGTCCGCCCCGGTCCGGTTCCTCACCCGGTGCTTGCTCGGCGGCCTGATCGTGGCGGTGGTCCTGGCCTCCTTCCTCGGGGTCGTCAAGGTGGCCGGCTTCGAGAACGGGCTGCTCCTGGTCCTGCTGCCCGGCTACTTCGTGTACAAGGCGGTGGTGTCGCGCGACTGGCTGTTCGTGGTGACCAGCGTGCTGATGCTCTGCTCGGCGGTGGTGTGCTACCTGCCGCCCTTCAACCTGGGACCGCGGAACATCGTCGGCTACGTGGCGTTCTTCGAGGCGGCCCGCTATCTGATCAAGGAGGCGAACCGCGTGGCCGAGAAGTACGTCGCGCTGCGCGCGGCCTACCGCGAGCCCGCGCAGTGGGGCGAGTGGGCGCGGCTGGTGCCGATCGCGGATCGCATCTTCACCTTCCTGCTTCGAGGGGATGACAAGGAGGACACTGATGAGGGAACGGCGCATCTGGCTGTGGCCTGAGATCGTGGGGAGCGCCCTCCTCGCGCTGGCCGGTACCGCGTGGGGGCAGGAGTTCAACATCACCGGTCTGCGCACCGACTCGGTGACGCTCTACCGGGACTGCAAGATGGAGCAGCCGGTAACGGTCACGAAGCAGCAGTTCGAGGGGCAGAAGTGGGCGGCCCGGAAGGATCCGAACTCCGCGCTCTATTTCCTCCTGGTCCGTGACAACGTGAACTACTGCGTGAAGGCCTTCTCGGTCTCCACCGACCAGACGGTCAAGGTCGACAAGGACAGTCAGTGCAACGCCCGGGTGGCGGGTGCCCCGCCCAAGAGCGGCGCCGTGCGCGGAGTCGGCGAGGGCTGCGGCAAGTGAGCTTCTGCGTGCGCTGGGTCTCGATCCTCGAGGTACTGACGCTGGCCGGCTGCGCCGGCTCGGGCTCGGGTCCGACCGAGAGCAAGGTCTCGCTCACCGCGCCGTCCTGGCTCGGCGGCAAGCAGAGCACCAGCATGCTGGCCGGCGTGAAGCGGGGACCGTACGAGCCGTCGACGCTGGCCATCGGGGAGGAGCGGGACCTCGCGCGCCAGCGTGGCGAGGGTATGGGATTCGTGCGCTCGGCCGCGCTCGAGCAGTACTTGAACGACACCCGCGCGCGCCTCGTGGCGGTCTCGGGCCAGACCGGGGTTCCGGGCCGCGTGATGATCCTGGCCAGCCCGATCTTCAACGCGATCTCGACGCCAGACGGCAACGTGTACCTGACTATGGGCGCGCTGGAGAGCCTGGACAGCGCGGACGAGGTGGCGGCCATCCTGGCCCACGAGGTGTCGCACGTGCTGCTGAAGCACCACAACGCGGACATCATGGGCGACATGCAGAAGAAGGGACAGGCCCTGTACGAGCTCGGCATCGGCACCAAGACCGCGCTCAGCGGCCGCAGCACGGTGACCAAGAGCGACGCCAAGACCCTTCAGCAAGTGCAGATGGCGACCGACGCCACCGACAAGCTGATCACCCCCGCCTGGACTCGCGGCCAAGAGCGCGAGGCGGACGAACTGGGCCTCGATCTCCTCGTCGAGTCCGGCCAGTCCGGACCGGCGATGCTCGGCATGCTCGAGAAGCTCCAGGCGTGGGAGAAGGCCAATGCCCAGACCGAGCAGGCCTTCTGGGATCAGTTGACGCAGACCGCGCAGCGCAACGTCAACGACGCGGCGAACGTGGCCTATCAGAAGCTCCTCAGCTCGGTCTCGGCCGCGCATCCGAAAACCGAGGAGCGGATCTCGGACATCGCGCAGTACTTCGAGCGCTACTACGGGACGCGGACACTCGTGGAACCGAAGGTCGAGCCCTGGAAGGCGGTCCAGAGCCGGCCGGACGTGGCGATCGTCATGCGCGTGTACCGGCAGGCCTTCGAGGCCAAGAAGCTGCTCGACGCGGGGAAGGCGAAGGAGGCGAACGCCCTAGCCCGGAGCGCGGTGGCGGGACGGGTCGCGCCCGACGCCTATCCCAACTGGGTGCTGGCCCGCACCGCCTTTGCGCTGGGTCGGCAGCGCGAGGGCATCGAGGCGCTCCAGCGGGCGCTCGGCTCGAGCGATCCGGTGCCCGCGGTGTACGAGGACCTGATCGTCTTCAACGAGGCGGGTGGTAGCGTGCCCGCCGCGCTCGAGTGGACGGACCGGGCCTCGAAGACGTTCGGGGGCGCGCCGCGCTGGACGCCCCACAAGATCCGGCTGCTGCGGAAGACCGGGCGAGTTGCCGAGGCCAACACCCTCGCGATCGACTGCTCGCTCAACGCGCCGGATTTCAAGCGCGCCTGCCAGGAAGCCAACCAGACGCCGCCCGGCCGCGCGCCCGCGCGGTAGCCGCGGCTCCGCGCGCGAAGTCCAGCACCATCGCGGCGTGATCGCTGGCCGGCCGGTCGCGCCGGCCCCAGTCGTAGCGGAAGGCGCGCAGCCGCGGACGCAGCGCCTCGTTCAGGAACGCCTGGTCGATGCGGAACCCGTTCCGCCCATTGGGCGAGTACCAGGTGTAGGCACGCCGGTCTCCGCGCACGTGGCGGAACGCGTCGGTCCATCCGGCGCCGTCGAGCCCGCGCATCCACGCGTCCTCGATCCGGTTGAACGCGGGCACCTGCTCGTCCAGGTCGATTCGCCCCGAGTTGGTGTCGCCCAGGAACAGCGCGGGTCCCGGCCAGGCGCGCCGCGCGGTGGCGAGCACCGCGTCGAGATAGGAATACTTCCGGCCGCTCACCCGGTTGGGCACGTGCATCACGCCGACCGTCACCGGGGTGGGCGCGAGAAGGCGGGCGAGGAGCCAGCGGCACGGCTCGGCCGGCGCGCAGCCGAGACGCGCGCGTCGCAGCGGCCAGCGGGACGCGAGCAAGATCGCATTGACGGACGGCCGCGCCGGGTCCGCGGTGGTGCACTGGTAGGTCAGGCCGAGAGCGTCCAGGGCTCGCGCCAGCTCCCGGCTGGGCGGCGTGCCCCGGAACTCGCAGAGGGCAACCGCGTCGGCGCCCCACGCGTCGATCTGGCGCGCGATCGCGCCGGCGCGGATGCCGCCTCCCGCGCGGATGTTCCAGAACACGAGGCGCATCGGCCGCGGGCTCCCGTCCCGGCTACTTGTCGAGCCAGACCTCTTGCAGCCGGCAGCAGTTGTACGTCACCTGGTTCAGGATCAGGTTGCGGACGTAGGGATAGTGGACGAAGCGGTCGGTGCGCCAGCCCATGGTGGGCCGCGCCGCGTCCTCCTCGAGCTTCTTCTGGATCTGCCACACCAGGGCCAGCCGCCTGGTCTGGTCGATCTCCTGGGACTGCTGCTCGATGAGCCGGCTCACGTCCTCGCTGCAGTAGTCGCCGTAGTTGCGCGGCGACCCGCACGCATAGTTCTCGTAGAAGTTCGCGTCGGGATCGTCCAACCCGAGGCCGGTGAGGTTGGCGCCGATCTGGAACTCGCGCCGGGTCACCATCGGGTGCCACTGCGCGGTGTCGATCTGCTTGAGCGTCGCCTCGACGCCGACCTGCTTGAGCTCGCTCACCACGAAGCCGGCGAAGTCGAGGTAGATCGCGATGGCGCGGGTGACCACCTCGATCTTGAGGGGCCGGGACACGCCAAACCCCGCCTCCGCGAGGAGCTTCCGAGCCTGGGCGCGGCCGGCCGCGGCGCCGCCGTAGCCGGGGAGCTGGCCCAGGTCCTTCTCGAGCAGGCCCCACACGCCCCACGGCTTCGGGGCGAGGGAGGCGCCGATGACCGCGGCGCCCCGATGCACGGTCTGGGTGTACGAGCGCCGGTCGATCGCGAAGCTCAGCGCGCGCCGGACCGTCACGTTGTCGAACGGCGCCCGCTTCGTGTTCAGCAGCAGGTTCTCGCTCACGTTGCTGGCGGTCTCGGTGAAGACCATCCCGGGCACCGCGCCCTTGAGCTGCTCGGCGCTCGACAGCGTGGTCTCGCCGGGATAGGCCACGTCGATCTGGTTGGCCTGCAGCGCGGCCACCCGCGTCCCGCGCTCCACGATCACGGTATAGCGCACGCCGTCGAGGTAGGGCCGGCCCTTCACGAAGTAGTCGGCATTGCGAGTCAGCTCGACGGTGTGGCCGCGCTTCCACTCCTTGAACTTGAACGGGCCGGTGCCGACGCAGCGCGATCGGTGCTCGGCGACGGGCACGTGCGCGGGAATCACCGGCGAGTAGCCGGAGGCGAGCATGGCCACCAGCGAGGGCTGCCGCCGCTTGAGCCGGAACACCACGGTGTGCGGATCGGGAGCCTCGACGGCCTCGACGTTGGCGTACCACTCCTTCCGCGGGTTGATGCGGAGCTTGGCCGGCGCGTCGGCGGCC
>DATFYA010000167.1 GCA_035315345.1 Candidatus Methylomirabilota bacterium | reverse complement strand
GCCGCCGGCGGATGTCCGAGGAATCCCGCACCGGGTTGCGATCCCGACGTGTTCCCGGAAGCCGTCCTGGCTGCGCTGTCGGCGGCCGCGACGTTGCAGCAGAACACGCCGAATCCCGTGATCAATATCAACGACAATGGGTTCCTGGCGGTCAACCTGATCTGCAACCTGGGCACCCCGACGACCGGAGCGGGCGCATTCCCGTGTGAGACGGTCGATCAAGGCAGCCTGCGATTCGGGCCAGCCTTGGCTCAGCCCAAGAGCGTGCAGCTGAAAGACGTCAACAATGATGGTGTCATGGACCTGAAGGCCACGTTTGCCAACCAGGAAACTGGAATCATGTGCAGCGACACCATGGCGACACTGAGCGGGACGAATATCTTACCGGGCTTTGGGCCCGTGCAGTTCGACGCGCCCGTCGGGTTCGGTACGAGTCCGGGGTGCTAGTGACGCCCAGACGCCTATGAGGTCAGGGAGGGGGGGACTGCCCTTCCCCCTGCCCTCTCTGCTGGCCTGGGCACTGGCCGTGGCGGTGGTCGTTCTCCACGCCACGGCCGCCCACGGCCAGACTGCGATCACGCCGACCCCTGGAGCGGGGGCCCTGGGTACCGCAGTCAACCAGGTCGGCAACTCGTTCGACATCACCGGGGGCACGCGCGCCGGCGGCAATCTGTTCCACAGCTTCGGTCTCTTCAGCGTCGGTACCGGGGACATCGCCAACTTCAGCAACACGACCGGGGCCGGCGTTGCGAACATCCTGGGTCGCGTCACCGGAGGCCAGGTGTCGGCGATCCAGGGGACGATCCAGACCACGAATTTTCCGGGCGCCAACCTCTTCCTGCTGAACCCGGCCGGCTGGGTGTTCGGGCCCGGGGCGGCGCTGAACGTGAGCGGCTCCTTCCACGTCAGCACGGCGGACTACCTGCGCTTCGGAGATCCAGCCAAGAGCGTCTTTTGCGTGGGCGCGTGTCCGAACGGACAGCCGAGCGTCCTCTCGGTTGCGGCACCGGCCGCGTTCGGCTTCCTGGGCCCATCTCAGGGCTCGATCTCGATCCAGCTCCAGGACCCGGGCACTCTGCAGCCGGGCACTCTGCAAGTACCCGAGCGGGCGACACTGTCCGTGGTCGGCGGCGGCGTGCAGATCGACTCCGCCATCCTGTCCGCTCCCGGGGGTCGAGTCCAGATCGGCAGCTTCGCGTCGGCTGGTGAGGCCACGGTGAACGGGCTCGAGGGCGCCTTCGCCGCGCTCGGGCCGATCCAGCTCTCGAACTCGTCGATCTTGACCACCGGGACTGCGGGCTTCGACGGTCTCGGCAATTTCGTCGGCGTCGACGGCGGCTCGGTTCTGATCCGCGGAGGCGACGTGAAGCTCTCGACCGTGGGCATCGACGCCAGCGGGGCAGGGACGTTCGACGACCTCGGCAATGTCTTCGGCACCACATCGGGGACTGTGGTCATCCGGGGCGGACAACTCGTCCTGACCGGCGGCACCACCGTCACCAACTTCAACCAGGGGAGCAGTAGCCCCGGCGTGGCGATCCGGCTCGAGGCCAGCGGTGACGTCGTGATGGACGGCGGGTCCGCACTCCAGTCGACGGCCACCATGTCGGGGGACGCGGGCGCGGTGCAGGTCCAGGCCAGTAACTTGAACATGCGGGAGTTCGCGTCCATCAACAGCGAGACCCAGGGCGGCGGACGCGGCGCCGACATCTCCATCGGTGTGGGGCAGCTGACGCTCGAAGGCGGCGCACGAATCGGGAGCACGGCATCGGCGTTCGTGCCTCCCGCCGGGGCCGCAGGCGACATCGACATCAAGGCCACTGGCCCCATCACGATCACGGGCGAGAGTAGCGGGATCGTGACCTTGGGACTTTCGAGCGAGCCGACGGCGAACGGCGGTGCGGTGAGCATCTCGGCCCAGTCACTCACCCTCGGTGATCTCGCGAGTGTCGGGAGCACAGCCTTCGGTCCGGCGCCTGGAGGAACGGTGGCGATCAGCGTCGGAGATCTTAGCTTGACGGGCGGCGCGTCGATCAGCAGCACCGCGTTCCAGGGCCGAGGAGGCGATGTCTCCGTGACCGCGACCGGCTCGGCCTTGATCTCCGGCGCCGGTAGCGCCATTCGCAGCGGAGGTGATGCCAGCTCACCCAACGTCGCTCCCGCCGGAAACATCACGTTGAATGCCGGCACCCTCACCGTTGCTGACTTCGGCGTCATCCAGAACGGCACAACCCGCGACGTGGCCGGCAACATTGCGGTCACCGCGACGAACGCCATCCTCCAGAATGGCGGGGCCATCCTGAGTCAGGCCTTCACCAACAGTGTCGGCAATGTGACGATCTCGGCTCAGAGCCTCACCATCGACAACGGCCTCATCCAGACCAGCACGATCCAGGAAGGCAACGCCGGCAACATCGTCGCCAACGTCGGCAGCCTGAACCTGACCGGGGGTGGGCAGATCGTCGCGAGCAGCGCGCAAGACGCAACCGGCGCGGGCGGCAGCATCCAGATCACGGCGAACGATGTGTTTGCCTCGGGGCAATCCGCCAGCGGCGTGCCGGTGAGCAACATCCAGGACCTCCGCAGCGGAATCTTCAGCACGACGCGCGGTGTCGGAGCGGCAGGCCAGATCGCGGTCGCAGCCGGGACGGTGAACCTGGCCGACACGGGCCGGATCGACAGCAGCACGACAGGCGCCGGGCCAGGGGGAACGATCGCGGTCAACGCATCCACGTCCCTGTCCCTCAGCGGGGGCGCCGGGCTCTTCTCCACCGCGGAGGGAACTGGCGCCGCCGGCTCCATCGTCGCCTCGAGCCCGATGGTGGCGATGACCCAGGGTGGGACGATGTCCGTGGCCACCACCAACGCCGGCGCGGCCGGCAGCATTCAGCTCAGCGGGGGCACGGTGGCGCTCGACGGCGGGGCGCAGCTCAACAGCAGCACCGCGGCGGATGGCCTCGGCGGCAGCATCGTAATGAATGCGGGGAACGTCTCGATCTCGGGCCCGGGGAGCGGGCTCTTCAGCACGGCCAGCGGCACCGGGAATGCCGGCCTCATCACGGTCGCCGCCCCGACCGTGGGCCTCGTCAATGCGGCGCGGATCGACAGCAGCACGACGGGCGCCGGCCTGGGAGGAACGGTGAGCGTCGATACGACCGGCGGCGCCCTATCCGTCGCCGGCGGAGCCGGGCTCTTCTCCACGACCTCAGGCACCGGCGCCGCCGGGGACATCCAGGTGAAGGCGGGCACCCTGACCCTTGGCACCGGGGCGCGGCTCGACAGCAGCACCGGCGCAGCCGGTCGTGGGGGCAGTGTCGCGGTGACCGCGGGCAGCACCTCGGTTTCGGGCCCCGGCACAGGGCTCTTCAGCACCGCCACGAGCACGGGGGACGCCGGTCAGATCGCGGTCTCGGGTGCGAGCGTGAGCCTCGCCAACCAGGGGCAGATCTCGGCGTCGTCATCCGCGGCGGGACGAGCGGGAACGATCGCCGTCAACGCGGGCTCGCTGTCGCTCGACGGCGGAGCCAGCCTACTGTCCAACGCCAGCGGGACCGGCCCCGGCGGCGATATCAACATCACGGCGGGAGACGTGAATCTTGCCGGCGCGTCGAAGATCTCGGCGAACAGCACCGGCAGTGCCGAGGCGCTCGCGGGCAGCATCAACCTGGTCTTCGGCAGCAAGCTCTTCATGGATGGCAGCAGCGCCATCACGACCACATCGCTCCTGGCCGACGGAGGCAACATCTCGATCACCAGCACCGGCTCTACCCTGCGCCTCTTCGACAGCGAAATCACCACCAGCGTCCAGAGTGGCCTCGGCCAGGGCGGCAACATCACGCTGGGGTCGGAGGCCCATCCACTGACCTTCCTGGTCGCGTCCGACGGGCAGATTCGCGCCGACGCCTTCGGGGGGCCCGGCGGCAACATCCAGATTTTCGCGGACACGTTCTTGACGAGCAGCAGCATCATCAGCGCGTCCTCGGCGCTCAGCGCGCCGGGCACCATCGCTGTCCAGGCACAGTTCACCGACCTGAACAGCGCGCTGGTGCAGTTGCCCGCGGACGTTCTCGAGGCGACCGCCCTCCTGCGCGCCTCCTGCGCCGCCCGGCTCGCCGAGGGCAAGACGAGCAGCTTGGTGGTGGCCGGCCGCGAGGGCGTGCCGCCGGAGCCGGACGCGCTCCTCGCGAGTCCGCTGGTGCTCGAAGGCTGGACGGCCAGCGAGCGCACCGCCGCGGACGAGCCCGGCGAAGCCGCGCCGCTGCTCACTTTGAGGTGGCCGACCCCGCTGGGCGTAGCGTGCCGATGATCGGCCGGGCCCGGGAGCACTCCCTGGGCCTGCGACGCCCCTCAGGATCGCGCCCATGGGGGGTGCTCCTCGGGATGGCGCTGGTGGCCCTGCCGGTCCCCGCGCTCGCGCAGCGGGTCACACCCCGGATGGGCGAGCCGCCGCCGCTGCTGCAGGAGCGGCCCGCCCCGCCGCCACCCCCCGTCCTGCCTCCCGTTCCGCCGCCGGAGGTCCAGCCGCGTCCGCCCGGGGTCCTGCCCACGCTGCGCATCTTCGTGCGGGACATCCGCGTCGTCGGCAGCACCGTCTTCACCGCCGCCGAGATCGAGCGCGTCACCGCGCCCTACGTCAACCGCGAGCTGTCGACCGAGGACCTCGAGGCTCTCCGCACGCAGCTGACGCTGCTCTACGTCAACCGCGGGTACGTGAACTCCGGCGCGATCCTGCCGGATCAGAGCTTGACCGACGGGATCGTGACCTACCAGATCGTGGAGGGCGGGCTGACCGACATCCAGATCCAGGGCAACCGCTGGTTCCGGTCCCGCTATCTTCGCGATCGCCTGCGGCTCGCGGCCGGCCCGCCGCTGAACGTCGACACGCTGCAGGAGAAGCTCCAGCTCCTGCTGGAGGACGAGCGCTTCCGACGCCTCAATGCGCAGCTGCGTCCCGGCGCCCGGCCCGGAGAGAGCGTGCTGGACGTCTCGGTCGACGAGCGGCTGCCGTATCGGCTCGTGATGGGGGCCGACGACTACCAGGCCCCGTCGGTTGGCGGCCTGCGCGGCTTCGGAGGCTTCGAGTTCCTGAATCTCACCGGCAACGGTGACACTCTGGCGCTGCGCTTCGCCGGGTCCGAGGGCCTCAGGCCGCTCGTGGACGTGCGATACGCCATCCCGGTGACGCCGTGGGATACGACGGTCAGCTTCCAGTACCATCGCGAGTACTTCGTCGTCGTCGAGCAGCCGTTCGACCAGCTCGATATCACGAACACCTTCGTGATCTACACCCTGGGGGTCCGTCAGCCGGTCTATCGCACCCTGAGCACCGAGATCGCGCTCGAGCTGATCGGGGAGCGCCTGTCCAGCGACACGACGCTGCTCGGGGAAGATTTCTCGCTGTCGCCCGGCGCGAGCAACGGCAAGTCGGTGGACACCGCCATCCGGTTCGTCCAGGAGGTCGTGCACCGTACGCGGAATCTCGTGCTCTCGGCCCGGTCCCGTCTCTCGTTCGGCATCGACGCGCTGGGGGCTACCATCCACAGCGGTGACGAGCCGGACGGTCTGTTCTTCGCCTGGCTGGGGCAGTTCCAGTGGGTCCAGCGGCTCCCGTTCCTCGACGCCTACACGATCGCGCGCACGGACGTTCAGCTGTCCGACCGGCCCTTGCTGGTGCAAGAGCAGATGTCGGTCGGCGGCCGCTATACCGTGCGGGGCTACCGCGAGAACACGCTCGTGCGGGACAACGCCTTCGTGGCCTCGGCGGAGCTACGGGTGCCCGTGGTCCAGCGCACCCGATGGGCCGACTATCTGGAGCTGGCCGCGTTCTACGACTACGGCCGATCCTGGAACGTGAGACCTCCGCATCTGAGCCCGATCGATATCTCGAGCGTCGGGGTTGGCCTTCGCTGGGGTCTCACGATTCCGGCGGGGCCCGTCTCGGTCCGCCCCCAGCTCGAGGTCTACTGGGGTCACCCGCTACGGAACGTCTCGAACCCGGGCACTGGGACGGCCGGAGGCACGATCCAGGACCAGGGCGTGCACTTCCAGTTCCTGGTCGCCATCCAGTGAGAACCCGGGCCTGACCGGCCCGGGTCGCTCACCGGCGGTTAGGTCGCTTACTCGACCTTTGGCAGTCCCGCCTGGCTCAGGAGCTGGGCCCGGCCTTCTCGGACGGTCTGGTCATTGGGGCTCTGATCGAGCAGATCGGCGATCGCTCCCAGGGCGTCGTACCAGAGCCCTGCCTCGGCATAGATCATCGGAAGGGTCTCCGGCCGGGCTGAAGCAAGTCGGGCGCTCAACTCCGCATTGGGCTCGACGCGCTCGATGGTGCCACCAGCGAGGACGTCGCGCGAGCGGCGCGCCGGGTCGACCACCACGGTGACGAACCACTTGTACTGGACTCCGGGCTCGAGCTTCACCCCATAGTCCGCCAGGCGGATCCGCTGCACTCCAGGCTGGACGGGCTGAGGCAGGCGAACCTCGAGTAACGGCTTCACCGCCCGGTCATCGCTGATCGTTACCTCGACCGGCGCTGGCGTCGGGCTCGACAGGTACCAGGAAACGGACGGCTGCTCGAGAGAGGTGAGCGCGCGACCCTCGGGAACCAAGGCCGTGACGCTGACCGCGCCGCCACCGCGGCTGCCTCCGCCGACCCGGCCGCCCGGCGCCCCGCGCAGGGGTGGGCGATACACGAGGCCCGCGGGCTGCAATCCAGGCTGCGCCGAGCTTGGAGCCCCAGCCTTGTTTTCCATGGCTGGAGCCTGAGTAGGCCGGCCGTCGCTCTGCTGAGCCCGTGCCGACGAGACCGAGGCGACCAAGAGAGTCGGAGCCAGAAGCCCTGCTGCAACCGCTCGGGTGATTCTCATCGCCAGACCCCCTTTTACCGCGAGGGTGATACCCCGCCGGCGCTCAACAATGCCTAAAGTGTGCCGCTCGCTCGGCGGGTGAAGCTCTTGACGCTCGAACAGTGTTTGTCAGAGGTTCCTCGTCGAGTCCGCGCGCCGCCACAGCGCCGCTCGGGCGTTTGTCCGCGGGCACGGGGCAGGATGCCCGGACAACCAGCGCACTGCGTCACGGCTGCTGCGTTTCCGCTCGTAGGCCGATCTGCTTGAGCAGGTCCTGGCGCTCGCTCTGCAGGGCGGCGTCCCCGGGCGCACCGTCGATGAGGTCCGAGATGGAGCCCAGGGCGTCGTACCAGTACCCGCCTTCTGCGTAGACCGTCGGCTTCTCCTGAGCCTTGGCGGTGGCCAGCCGTGCCTGGAGCGCTTCGGGCAGCTCGGCCCGCTCGATGGCGCCGCCCGAGAGGATGTCGCGGGAGCGGCGGCCGGGATCGGCGACCACGGCGATGAACCAGCGGTAGGCCACCCCCGGCTCGAGCCGCACTCCGTGGTCCGAGAGGCGGACGCGCTGGATCCCCCCCTGGCGCGGCGCGGGCAGCGCGATCTCCAGCAGCGGCTGGGCCTGTCGCGGGTCCATCACCGTCAGCTCGAGCGGCAGACTGATCGGGTTCGAGATGTACCAGAAGAGCGACGGCTGCTCGACCGCAGTGAGCCCGGTGTGATCGGGCGCCAGCACCGACAGGACGAAGACGTCCCGCGCGACGCCGCGCGTGGCTCCGCCGATTCGCCCGCCCGGCGCCCCCCGGACCGGGGGCTTGTAGACCGGCGTCGGGGCCGAAGCGGACGAGGCGCCCGGCTGTGAAGCGCCCGGTGCGGAGGGCGGTGCGCTCTTTTTGTCCTGGGCCAGACCGGCTGTGGCGGGAAGCAGGATCGCCACCGACGCGAGAACGGCAAGGCAGCCTGTGCGTGTCATGGGCGGACCTCCTGCGAGGCGGTCTCCGTCTTCGAGGCATCGGTCGACGCGCGGCCGATCACCCGGTAGACGTCCACCTTCTGCTGCTTTCCCTTCAGAGAGAGGTTGGCCATGTACTCGGTGCGGAACCGGTTGCCGAGATATGCCCGCGTGGTGTCCCCGATGAGGATCCGAGACGGCTGCTCGCTCGGGTCCGGCGCGAACAGGTCCTTGTCCAGGCTCTCGAGCCGCGCCGCGGTGTTGACCGCGTCACCGACCACGAGGTATTCCGACCGCTCGGCGCTGCCCAGCGTGCCGCCGACCACGGGCCCGGTGAAGATCCCGATGCGCATCCCGGATGTCGGCAGCCCCTGAGCACGCCACCGCGCATTGAGCTCGCGGAGCGTTTCCCCCATGGCCAGGGCACACTCCACCGCGTTGATCGCGTCCTGCGCGACCTCCTCCTCGGTCGTCCGGGGAGCCGGCACTCCGAACGCGACCACGATGGCGTCACCGGCGTACTGCCGGACCACTCCCCGGTGAGCCGTGACCTGACGCGACATGCCGTCCATGAACGTGTTCAGCCACTCCATGAGCGCCTCGGGTGACAGCCGCTCCGCCACCGGAGTATATCCCGCAATGTCCGTGAACAGCATCGTCGCCACGAGGCGCTGGGAGCGGGGCCGCCCGCCGTCGAGGAACTGGTCGCGCTCTTGCCAGATCGTCTCCGCGACTTCCTTCGAGACGTGGCGGGAGAACAGGCGCATGAGGTTGGAGCGGTCGAGCATCTCCCGGTAGGAGACGTATCCGGTCACGAGGGCGGCCGAACCCACCCAGGCCAGCCCCGACGGCACGAGCGGCAGCCACCACCGTCCGACGAACAGCGCGAGGTCGAGCCCGCCGAGGGCGATGAGACATCCCACCGCGGTGAGGGAGAGCTTCCACGGCGAGCGAACGGCGAAGCCGACGAGCCCGCCCAGGCCGCTCCAGAGGAGGATCCATCCCGCTTCCTGCCAGTCGGGCAGCGAGGCCATGGGCGCGACCCCGTCGAGGCCGATCTGCATGAGCTGGCTCACGATCTGAGCGTGGACGGCCATGCCGGCCACGTGCTGATCGGCCTGGAGCCCGCGGCTCAGCGGGGTGTAGAACTCGTCCCGGATGCTCTCCGCGACCACCCCGATCAGCGCGACCCGGTCCCGGATGAGCGCGGGATCGACCGTTCCGTCCAGGACCGCGGAGAACGTCACCGTGTCGAATGCTCCGCGGGAGCCACTGTAGTCGAGCATGAACTGATAGCCGCGGTCGTCCGCCCGGACATAGCCGCCGTCGCTCGAATCGAGCGGACGGATCGTGGTGTGGCCGAGCCGAAAGAGGCTCGGGTCCGCGGGATCGGCCTGTGGCATCACGCCCTTCGGCTGGAGATAGCGCAGGGCGAGCTGCAGCGGGAACGACGGGAGCGAGACGGTGCCGTCGTCCAGGAAGAGCAGCGCGCGCCTCACCGTGCCGCCCGGATCCACGAGGATGTCGTTGAAGCCGACCTGGTCGGTGCCTTCGAGCACCGGCGGCGGTCGCACGCCCTGCTTCGTTCCCTCCATGAACTTGGTGACCACCACGGTGCGCGGGTCCCCACGGAGGAGATCGTGGAAGCGCTGCGTGCCGGGGGGGACCGGTACGTCGCGGTACACGTCCACGCCCACCGCCCGCGCCCCGCCCTGGAGGAGCCGCTGGATCACCGTCGCCAGGGTCTCGTCGTGCAGCGGCCAGTCGCCGATCTTCCTGATGTCGTCTTCGGTGATGGCGACGAGGAGAATTCGAGGATCGGGGGTGGTCTCGCGGGCGGTGAGCCGGACGTACCAGTCGTAGGCGGCCAGCTCCAGGGTCTCGAGCAGGCCCAGCTGCCGACCACCCAGCACGGCGAGGCCGATCGCCATCGCGATGAGGCCGGTCACTGCGAGCGGGCTCCGCAGCGCCTTCCAGGAGCGCGGCCAGTCCCGCCAGCTCACAGCCAGTTGTTGATCAGCAGGAATGGAGCCCAGAAGCCCGGGTGATCGTAGCGCGGATCCTCCACGAGCTTGAGCTGAGCCCGGCGCAGCGCCCCGACGCGCGAGACCGACGGGTCGCGCAGCTCCTGGTAGAAGTCGATGACCAGCCGCGCCGACACCTCGTCGTTGACCTCCCAGAGGGTGGCCAGCGCGCTGCGCGCCCCGGCCTTGATCGCCACGCCGGCCAGGCCGAGCGCCGCGCGATCGTCGCCCTCGGCCGTGTCGCAGGCGCTGAGAGTCAAGAGCTCCAGGGGGTCGTCGCGGTACTTGAAGAGGCCGATGAACTGGTCGAGCCGGTCGACGGAGAGCTTGCCGTCGAAGGCGAGGACGAAGCTCTGCTCGGAGTCCCCGCTGACCTCTCCGTGCGAGGCGATGTGCACGATCGTGTACCGCTCCTCCCGCAGCAGCTTCTCGACGGCGGGCACGACGAAGTCCTTGTCGATGAGCACGGTGCTCGGGTAGAGGGTCCGCAAGGCGGCCAGCTCGGGTTCGACGTTCGGGAGCGCCGGGAAGCCGTGCACCGCTTGCGTCACGCCCAGCGCGAGCACCTTCACGTGGTCCCGCGGAATCGGCCGCGGATCGGTCAGGCTGAGGCCGGGCGTGATGCCGAGCGCGTACTTCGAGATGAGGAACTGCTTGCCGTCGTGGAGCGCGCCCATCGGGATCGTCCGCAGGGCCCCGTCGGGGACGAAGACCAGGGTGTCGACCTTCAGGTCGGCGAGATCCGAGGCGAGCGGACGGATCAGCCAGTCGTAGAGCTGCTGCGCGTGCGGGAGATATTCTCGGGTGGTCCGTTTCTCGAGCCGGCGGCGGAACTGGCGGACCTCCTGGGTGAGCCGCTCTTCACCGACCGGCACCACGATGCTCTTGAGCCCGGTCGGCAGGCTCACCAGCAGCTCGGTCCGGTCCGGCATGAGGATCGGATAGATGACCACCGCGCTCTGCGAGACCACGTCGAGACGGGTGGACTTCGCCAGCGCGGTGTCGACACAGTCGTCGCGGAAGTAGTCGCGGAGCTCGGCGGCCTTGAAGAGCTCGACCGTCTCCCGGGCCTCCACCAGGTACGGGGTGATGTCCTCGCGGCCCCGTCGCGCGGCCGCCTGACGGAGGAGCAGGTCCACCGCCTCGAAGTACACCCGACCGACCGACTCGCGGAACGGCACCGGCGCCCCACCGCGGCCCGCCGACAGCTCCGGCCGGATGGACTGCAGCGTGGCGATCGCGCGCCGGTACGACTCGACGGCCTCCTCCGGCCGGCCGAGGGCGTAGAGCAGGCGGCCGGCCTGCCACTGCCACCGATAGAGCGACTCCGGGACGTTCGCCTGCTGGGCCAGGAGCACCGCCTGGCGGGTGAGGTCGAGCGCCTCGGCGTGCCGGCGCTCGTCCTCGTAGAGCATCCCCAGATAGCCCCGCGCGTACGAGGCCGCCCGCCGGTCGCCGATCCGGTCGGCCGCGGCCACCGCCGCGTTGAGCGCGGTGGCGCTTCGCCGCATCACCTCTCCCCGGTCGGGGAACGTGGCCGCCAGATCGCGGTAGCCCAGGCCGACGTTGATCAGGGCGAAGGCCATGTCATGAGAGGCCGGCGCCGGGAGGAGCTGATCGAGCCCTTCGTCGAGCGCGGTCTTCGCTTCGGGAATCCGGCCCGTCTGCCGCAGCACGCTCGAGGCGTTGCTGAGACCTTGGGCCGCCAGCGTCCGGTAGCCGGCCCCACGTGCCAGCGCCGCGCTCTCGCGGTAGGCATCGAGCGCCTCGGCGGGCTTCTGCCGGAGCACCAGGAGGTTGCCCAGGTCGTTGAGCGCGGCGGCCGCGAGGCGGTCGTCGCCCCGCGCCCGGGCCTGCGTGACCGCATCCCGGAGATGCGGCTCGGCACGGTCGAGCTGGCCCGCCCCGAGCTCGATGCTGCCGAGGCTGGCGAGCACCGGCGCCACGCGGGCCGGATCGCGCGAGGGCTCGGCGAGTGCCCGCGCCTCCTCGAGCCGCGCGAGCGCCTGCTGGTACTGGCCGAGCGAGGCGTGGGCCTGCCCGAGGGAGCGGAGCGCGCGCTCCTGCCCGGCGCGGTTGCCCTCGCGCTCGTAGAGGCGGACCGCCTCGCTCCAGCCGGCGATCGCGTCGGCGAAGGTCCCGCGCTCGAACGCGTCCAGGCCTCGGCGGAACGCCTGATCCGCAGGGCCCTCGGCGGCCCAGGCCGAGGAGGTGAGCACGACCGCGAACAGCAGGGCGAGCGATATGCGCGTTGCCACGAGCGGTACCTCTCCAGGACGGGTCGCCACGAAGATGGCAGGATTATGGGCGGGCCGCGCCCGCGGCGCAAGGTTGTTGCTTCGGGGCTTGACCGGGTTCGCGGCGCGGACTAAACTCCCGCCACCGTCCGACCGGTTCGGCCCGGCCCCTCGCGCCGAGGGTGGCTGGGCAGGAGGGTGTCCATGGCGATTCTGGCGATCTCACAGGAAATGGGCAGCGGCGGGGCCGAGATCGGAATGACGGTCGCGACCCGCCTCGGCTACACCTACGTCGACAACGAGGAATTGCTCGGCCGAGCCCAGCGCTACGGTCTGGCGGAGGACCGCCTCGCCCGCCTCGTGGAAGACCGCCCGTCCTGGGTCGAGCGGTTCGACGCCGAGACCCGCCGGTGCATCCTGGCCCTGCAGACCGTGCTCTACGAGTTCGCGCAGGCCGACAACATCGTGCTGATGGGGGGCGGCGGGCAGTGGCTGCTGCGCGGGGTGCCCCACGCGCTGCGGACCCGGATCGTGGCGCCCTTCGGCGAGCGGGTGACGCGGCTGACCGCCACGCTGGCCGCCGAGGGGCGCGAGCGCGTCACCCCGAAGACGGTCGCCCAGTTCATCCGCCGGGACGACATCCAGAAGTCGGCGCGCATGCGCTATCTCTTCGACGTCGACCTCAAGGACCCCGGGCTCTACGACGTCCACATCAACACCGCCGTCCTCTCCCGCGCCGCCGCGGTGCAGATGCTCGCGAACCTGGCGCGCCAGCCCGAGCTCGCCACCACGGAGGCGGGCCGACAGCTGGTCGCAGACCGGGCGCTCGCATCCCAGGTGGAAGTCGCCCTGGCCGGCCATCCGGACCTGCGCCGGCGGGCGATCAACGTGGAATCGCGTGACGGCGCGGTGACGCTGGAGCTGTCATCGGGAGCGGACCCCGACGTGGCGCGCTCCGTGGCCCAGGGCGTGGCGGGAGTCCAGAGCGTCGCGCTGCGGACCGCGGAGATCCCGATCGTCTCCTCGTTTCCGGTCTAGCGGACGCACCAGGCTCTTCCACCTTCCCCTTGCCCCGCCGACTTCCTCCCTCTCCCCCGAGGGGAGAGGGCAGGGTGAGGGGCGCCAATGTCGCTTCGTGCGCAGGAGGACCCCGATGCCCACATACATGGTGCAGGCGGCCTACACGAGCACGGCGTGGAACAAGCTGGTCCAGCGGCCCGAGAACCGGATGGATGCGCTCAAGCCGGTCATCGCGCAGCTCGGCGGAGAGATCCTGGCCTGGTACTACACGTTCGGCGACTACGACGTGGTCGTGATCTTCGATGCCCCCAGCAACATCAACGCGGCCGCGGCGGCGATGGCCATCGCGGGAAGCGGCGCGGTGAAGGACTTCAAGACGAGCGTGCTGATGTCGCCCGACGAGGGGTTCGACGCCCTGCTCTTGGCGCAGGGCGCCGGCTACCGTCCGCCGGGCGGGTGACCGCGACAGTCGGCGCACGACCCTAGCCGAGCCCGGGCTCGACCGCCAGCGTGACGGTGGCCCGCAGCGCCTCGCCAGCTTCCAGCACGCGCATGCCGGTGTCGGCGCGGCCCGCCGCGGCCAGGTTGAACGCGTCGGTCACGTGACTGACCGGCTCGACGCAGAAGAACGGCCGCCCCGGCGGGGTGAACACCACGAGGCAGTCGAGCGGCGGCGCCGCGGTCATGGTCAGCCGCGCGCCCACGTCGGGCCACTCGAGGCGGGCCCGCCCGCTCCAACCCACGCAGCAGTTGTCGAGCGCGACGTGCGCCACCGCGATGCCTCGCGCGAGATCGGCGGCGGGTGCAGCGTCGAGCGTGGTCGGCATCGTCTCGTCGTCGGTCCGCCACATGGCCCGGACCTCGGCGGTGACGGTGGCCGCCGGCGTGCGCACGAAGTAGGGGTGCCAGCCGAGCCCGACCGGCATCGCCTCGGCGCTCTCGTTGCGCACCGCGAGCGCGACGACCAGGCGATCCGGGCTCAGCGCGATGCGCTGGGTGGCCCGGTACGCCCAGGGCCACGCGCCGGCCGGATGCTCGTACTCGAGCCGCGCCTCGCTCGCGGTCACCTCGATCGGGCGCCACGCCGCCTGCCAGCCCTGGCCGTGGATGCTGTGGCGCTCCGGCGGGAAGTTCAGCGGCAGCTGCATCGTGCGGCCGCGAAACGTGAAGCGGCCATCCCGGATGCGGTTGGAGTAGGGCACCAGCGGGAACGCGGCGGCGGGGGAGGCGCCGCGAATCGGGTGGGGCGGCGGCGGCCGCAGCCACTCGCGGGTCACGCCGCCGCGCTCGTGCCAGTAGCGGGTGATCGCGCCGCCCGCCGCGGGCTGTAGCGTCACCGCCGCCTCGCCCGCCCGCAGCGTGATGTCCATCGCGCGCCCGAGCCTAGCATGCGCTGCGCCCACCTGTGCTAGCGTGAGCGCGCAATCCATCCCGGTGACCGAGCCGCGGAGGCGCTCATGACCATGCGATTGGCCTCGTATCCGAGCCTCGAGGATCGCGCCGTGTTCGTGACGGGCGGCGGCAGCGGCATCGGCGCGTCCATCGTCCAGCACCTGTGCGAGCAGCGGGCCCGCGTGGCATTCGTGGACATCCAGCACGAGGCCTCCGAGGCCCTGGTCGAGCGCATCCGCGCGGCCGGGACGCCCGCCCCCGCGTTCATTCCGTGCGATCTGCGCGACATCGGCGCCCTGCGCGCTGCCGTCGAGCAGGCCCGCGCGCGGCACGGGCCGGCGCGCGTGCTCGTCAACAACGCGGCCCACGACGAGCGCCACAGCATCGAGAGCGTGACCCCCGAGTACTGGGACGATCGCTTCGCGGTGAACCTGCGCCACCAGTTCTTCGCCGCCCAGGCGGTGGCGCCCGCGATGGCCGAGGCGGGTGGCGGGTCGATCATCAACTTCGGCTCGGTCTCGTGGCTGATCGGCCAGGGGGGCATGCCCGCGTATCTCAGCGCCAAGGCCGCGGTGGCCGGGCTCACCCGGGCGCTCGCCCGGGACCTCGGACCGAAGAGCATCCGGGTGAACGCCATCGTGCCCGGCTGGATCATGACCGAGCGGCAGATCACGCTGTGGCTCACCCCGGAGGGCGAGCAGGAATTGCTCCGCCGCCAGTGCCTCAAGCGCCGGCTCGTGCCCGAGGACATCGCGCGGGTCGTGCTCTTCCTCGCCGCCGACGACAGCTCCGCCTGCACCAACCAGAGCTACGTGGTCGACGGCGGCTGGGTGTAACGCTCTCGTCGGCCGGCGCCGCGCCGCGGCGGCCCCGCCGGCGCGGTGCCCGGAAGTGTCAACGGCGGCGCGTGCAGCGAGCGCCGGGCGGGCCCCTCGTGTCGCAAAGCGCCGGATTCTTTCAGCCGCACGCTGGCCCTGCTCTTGCTGTTTCGTATCGGCGATGTGGCTCACCGGCACGAGCCTCGAGCGAATCGATTCGGCGCTGGGCCGCAGCCCGGTTACGGAGGTCGATCGTCTGCTGGCCGAGATCCTGGCGGGCGCTTCCGCCACCGAGCCCATCCCGACCACGTGCGCGGTGTGCCGTCGCGATCTCACGCGTGGCCGGCTCGGCCACTCGCCGGTACTGATCTACTCGTGCCCCGAGGGCCATGGCTCCTGGCTCGACGGGGCCGGCGTCACCGCGCTGCAGCGGCTCCTGCAGGAGCGCGCGCAGCCTGATCCGTCGTCGGCTCCGGCCGCCGCGCCGGCGCCCGCCTCGTTGGCTGAGCGGCGGCGCCGCCTGCTGACGGCGCTGCTGATGGCCTCGCTCGCGGCCCTGGCCTTCACCTTCGTGCTGGCGCCGCCGCCGCGAAGCGACCGGACGGTCGCGGGGCCCAGTCCGATGACCGCCGAGGAGCGACGTTACTTCGCCGAGCTGACCGTGCTGCTCGACGACGGCATTGCGAACCGTCGCCACGTCGACGGCGTCTTGAAGAGCGAGGCCAGCGCGGAGGCCTACACCACCGCCTTCGAGATCTACCGCGCACGCCAGGATGGATTCCTCCGCCGGCTCGACGCGCTGTCGGTGCCGGCGAGACTCAAGCCGGCTCACGACGCCATCCGGCGCGCCGCCGAGCGGCAGGTCGGGTTCTATCGTGACTTCAAGGACGCGCGCATTCGCGACCCGCGTGAGCTGCCCAACCTGCTGGATCATTCCGACCTGCGCGAGAGCGACTACGACCTGCACCGGGCGTGGGATTTCATTCGCCAGACGTATCCCGTCCTCGATCCTCGGCTGGCCGAGGCGATCGAGCGCCGCCTCTGCAGCTTCGACATCGTCTGATCCCGCGTCATCCCGACGCCTGATCGCCCGTCTCGCCGCGCGCTCGCCCCCGAGCAGCCGGCGGAGTATAGTCCCGGGAGCCGGCTCTTCCGACGCCGGCCGACAATCCACCAGGGGGAGGCGATCGACCATGCCCGGCACAGTCGGCTTCATCGGCCTCGGCGCGATGGGCGGCCCGATGGCCCAGAACCTCGTCAAGCACGGCTTCTCGCTGGTGGTGCACGACGTCGACCCGGCCAAGACCGAGCTGTGGCGCACGCGGGGCGCCACCGTGATGGGCTCGGCCGCCGAGGTGGCGGCCCGCGTCGAGCGCACCATCAGCATGGTGGAGACCACCGCGCAGGCCGAGGCGGTCATCGCGGGCGAGCAGGGCATCGTCCACACTGCGCGGTCCGGACACGTCGTCGTCTCGATGAGCACGATCGACCCGCTCGTCGCCCGCCGGCTCGCCGACCGGCTGGCGTCCCACGGCATCGCGATGCTGGACGCGCCGGTGAGCGGGGGAACCGAGCGGGCCGCCTCCGGCGAGCTGTCGATCATCGTGGGCGGCGCGTCGGAGACGGTGGCCGCATGCCAGGACCTCTTCCGGGCGATGGGGGCCAACGTGTTCCACATGGGCCGGCTCGGGCAGGGCCTTGCCATGAAGCTCATCAACAACATGCTGATCCACGTCAACACGGTGGCGGTCGCGGAGGCCCTCGTGCTCGGGGTGAAGGCCGGCCTCGATCCGCAGGCCATCTACGACGTGGTGCGAGTCAGCACCGGCAACAGCTACGCGTTCGAGATGCGGGTGCCGCGGATGCTCGCGCGCGACTTCGCGCCGGGCGGCACGGTGGACATCTCATTCAAGGATCAGGAGCTCGAGACGGCGTTCGCCAAGCAGCTCGGGGTGCCGGTGCTGCTCGCCAACGTGACCCAGCAGGTCTACCAGATGGCGCGGGCGGCCGGTCTCAACAAGGAGGACGGCTCCGCGGTGGTCAAGGTGCTCGAGCGCCTGGCCGGCGTGACGGTGGGCGGCGGGGCGACGTGATGGCGACCTACGTCCTGGTCCACGGCGCGTATCAGGGAGGCTGGATCTGGCAGCCGGTGGTCGAGCGCCTGCGCGCGGCCGGCCATCGCGTCCACGCGCCCACGCTGGACGGCTGCGCGGAGCGCAAGGATCAGGTGCGGCCGGGGATCACGGTGGGCACGCACGCGCGCGAGGTGGCCGGCCTCCTGTTCTACGAAGACCTGCGCGACGTGGTGCTGGTGGGCACGAGCGCGGGGGGCATGGTGATCTGCCTGGCCGCCGAGCAGGCGGCCGATCGCATCGCGCGCCTCGTGTTCGTGGACGCCCTCGCCCTGCTGCCCGGCGAGCGCGTGTCCGACATCGTGAGCCGCCCTCCGGGCCAGGTCACCGCCCTGACCATCGGCCCCACGCCCGCCGACGCGCAGGCGCGCATGTTCGCGGATCTCGAGCCGGCCGCGCGGGCGTGGGCGCTGGCCCGCTACACCCCGCATCCGATCGCGGCGCTCGAGGCCCCGATGGAGCCCACCGGGTTCTGGGAGCGGCGGTGGCGCGCCGCGGTGATCCGCTGCGCGCGCGCCAGGAATCCGCCCGAGTCGCATCAGCGTCGCACCGCCGAGCGGTTGAAGGCGCCGTACACCGAGATGGACACGGGACACTACCCGATGCTGAGTCAGCCCGACGAGCTGGTCCGGCTCCTGACCGCGGAGGCCCTGCCATGAAGAACGTCGAGATGCACGTGGACGGCAACATCCTGACCATCAAGGTGGACCTGTCGAAGGAGTTCGGGCCTTCCGCGTCCGGCAAGACCACGATCATCGCCACGACCGAGGGCAACGTCTCGATCGGGGATCGCGAGGAGAAGATCGGGCTGAACGTCTACCGCAAGAAGTAGCCCGCCCCTCAGGGCCGGTAGAACGGCCGGTCGCCCTTCACGGTGACGCGATGGCCGTGGCGCCGCTGGGGGAAGTAGTCCCACATCGCGTGGTGCTGGGCGCAGCGGTTGTCCCAGAAGGCGATCGAGTCGACCTGCCAGCGGAATCGGCACTGGAACTCCGGCGTCTCGATGTGCTCGTAGAGCATGCGGAGCACCGCGTCGCTCTCGTGTCGCCGCAGCTGCGGGATCCGGGTGGTGAAGGTCCGGTTGACGAAGAGCGCCTTTCGTCCCGACACCGGATGGGTGCGGATCACCGGATGCTCGGCCTCCGGGAACTGCTTGCCCGCGTCCGCCACGCCGTAGCGCCCGCGGTAGACGTGCTCGCCGCGGTGGATCGCGGTCATGCCCTCGAGCCACCGCTTCATCGGATCGGACAGGGCCTCGTAGGCCGCGTACATGCTCGCGAACAAGGTGTCGCCGCCCACCGGGGGCAGCTCGTGCATATAGAGGATGCTGCCCATCGGCGGCTCGGGGTCGCAGGAGACGTCGGAGTGCCAGCTCTCGCCGGCCACGTGCTTGGACTTCTCGTCGGCGTGGATCACCAGGATCTCGGGATGCCCCGCGAGCAGCGCGGGCGCGGCCGGATGCACGGCCAGGTCGCCGAAGAGGCGCCCGAAGGCCTTGTGCTGCTCGGGGGTGAGGTGCTGATCGCGGAAGAAGATCACCTGGTTCTCGATGAGCGCGTCGTGCACCTGCTTGAAGGTGGGCTCGTCGAGCGGCCGGGAGAGATCGACGCCGCGGACCTCGGCGCCGATGTGCGGCGTGAGCTTCTCGATGGTGAGGGCCTGGTCGCTCATCGGCGGCTCCTTGTCCCGGGTGATGACGGCGAATGCGAGCGCGCCCACGATACCCCCGGCGGGCGGCCAAGCCAAGCCCGGCGCGCCTAGCGGGCCGGCTCGGCGCAGTCGCCCATGGGCGGGCGCTCGGCCAGGTCGCCCTCCTCCGCGGGCGGAGGCAGCGCGGCATAGCGCGGGCTGGCCGCCGCGCTCGCCACCGCCGCGAAGATCTGGGGCACGCCCTCGGTGTTCGCCATGCCCACGATCCACTTCGGCAGGGAGCCCGCGGGATCGGTGAGCACGCAGTACCGCGTGTCGGTCGATCGGTCGGAGCCCTTGACCGGGCGCAGGTCCCAGTAGCCGCTGTTGACCGACACCCGGATGGCGTCCGGGCTCGCTCGGGGCGGCAGCCCGTCCTCGAGCCGCCAGGTCACGGCCCACGCGCGCCGACGATCGGTGTCGCGGTAGCCGCGCTCGGTGATGCGGATGACGTAGTGGCGGTCCTGCACGAACGGAATGCCGAACGAGAGCCGCTGGTAGTTCAGGACCTGGCCGGGCGCGTCGCGGCCCAGGATGCGGCTCTCCTTCACGTAGGGCATGAACTCGGGGTAGCGCTCGAGATCGGCGACCACCGCGCGCACCACGTGCGGGGGCGCGTCGATGATGCCCTGCGCGTTGACCTGCTTGACGTCCTGGCCGGGCACCGCGCGCGTCTCGACCGTCGGCGTCGGCGGCACGGCCGGCTGCGCCCCGGCGATCCCGCCGCCGAGGAGCCCGACCGCGAGGAGGATCGTGCACCCGCGGAGAGCGCGGCCGCTCCACTGACTCATGCCTCGTAGCTTCGCACGAGCCGGGCGGGTTGGCACACGCCAACCTGCGCGGTAGGCACACGATAAGGTTGACGCAGGGAACGCGCCGAGCATACGGTAGTCGAGCACCATGAGCTTCCGACGGCGCACCTACGTGCTGCTCGTCCTCGCGGTGATCGTCGCCAGCGTCGCGACGCACGCCTTCCGGCCCGGAGGAGAAGCCCGCACCGCCTGCGGCATCCGCGACATCACGCTCGCGGTCGAGGTGTGCCCGCCGCGCGATGTGGACGCGATCCTGGGCGACGTCGGCTCGCCGGTGCGTGCGCAGATGCACGATCAGACGCTGGTCGACTTCGCGCTGATCGTCACCTACGTGGCGCTGTGGGGGGCGACCGGCCTCGCGCTCAATCCCGGCGTGGCGATCCTCGCGGGCCTGGCCGGCATCGCCGACGTGGTCGAGAACCTGGCGATCCTCCAGGAGCTGCCGCTGCCCGATCCGGTCCCGTTCGTCCGCTGGGCCGCGCTCGCGAAGTGGAGCCTCCTCGGCATCGTCTTCGTCACGTTCGTGTTCCTCTTCCGCCCGGATCATCTCTCGGGCGGCTGGCGCGGGCTCGTGCGCGCGGCCACCGGGCTCGCGTACGGCGTGGCCGGCGTGGCCGCGCTGGGTGGCCTGGTGGACGTGCGCCTGCTCGCCTGGGCCGGCCCTCCCCTGATGGCCGCGGTCCTGCTGCAGCTCCTGCTGCATCTCCTGGCCCACGACGAGTTCCGGGCCACGCGCGATCAGCGGCTGGCCGCGCGGGTCTCGACCGCGCCGAGCCTGGGGCTGGAGCAGGTGCTCGCCGAGGAGTACGAGCACATCCACGGCCCGCTCGACCCCGCGGCCGGGCGCGGGCTCGCCGGGCTCTACGAGGCCATCCACGGGCTCGGCGAGAAGCGCGCGGCGCTGTGCCTCTCGGGCGGCGGCATCCGCAGCGCCACCTTCGCGCTCGGCATCCTGCAGGGGCTCGCCCGACTCCGCATGCTGCCCCAGTTCCACTATCTGTCCACGGTGTCGGGGGGCGGCTACATCGGCGGCTGGCTCACCGCGTGGCTGCACCGGTCCGGCAACGACGTGCCGGCGGTCTGCGACCGGCTGGGGGCGATCGACGGGACGAGGAAGCTCGGCCCGGAAGCCACGCCGATCGCGCACCTGCGCGACTACAGCAACTACCTGGCGCCGCGCGCCGGGCTGCTCTCCGCCGACACGTGGACGCTGCTCGGCACCATCATGCGGAATCTGTTCCTCGTCTGGTCCGTGGTGCTCCCCCTCCTCGCGGCCGGCCTGATCGTGCCGCGGCTCTACCTGGCGCTGGCCCACTCCGCGCCCGGCTCCCCCGCGGCCAGCACGGTGGGTGGCCGCATGCTGCTCGCGGTGGGCGCGCTCGCGCTGGCGTGGGCGGTGGCCTACATCGGGGCGAGCATCCCCAGCAGCACGACCGCGCTGCGCGACCAGAACCGCTTCCTCGTGCGGTGCCTGGCCCCGCTGCTGATCTCGGTGCTGTGCCTCACGCTCTACTGGGCGTGGTGGCCCACGCGGCAGTGGCAGCACTTCGTGGGCCTGGCCCTGGTGGTTCACCTGATCGCCTGGGCCGGCTACACCATCTGGCTGCGGACGCCGTGGGGCGCGGGGCGGCGCGCCGAGGGCCCGCTGCTCAAGCGCGTGGCGGCGTTCTTCGTCGAGCTGGCGATCGTCATCATCGCGGGCGTCGCCGCGGGCTATCTGGCCTGGATCCTCGCCAACGTCTTCTTCCCGCACCTCGACGGCTTCCTGATGCTCTACACCTGCCTGGCGCTCGGCGTGTTCCTGAGCGCCTTCCTGCTCGCCGCCACCCTGCTGGTCGGCCTCATCAGCCGCTGGACCGAGGATGAGGATCGTGAGTGGTGGGCCCGCTGCGGGTCGTGGATGCTGCTCATCGGCGTCGTGTGGCTCACGCTGAGCGTGCTGGTCATCTACGGCCCCATGCTGCTCTCCGGCCAGGTCGCGCGCTGGCTCCTCGCGTCGGTCGGCGGCGTCTCCGGCCTCATCACGGTGCTCGGCGGCTGGAGCGCCAGGTCGGCCGCCGGGTCGGGGTCCGCCGGCACCGGTCTGCCGTCCCGGCTCAAGCGGCTGATCCTGCCCGCGGCGGCCGGCGTGTTCGCGGCGGTGCTGCTGCTGGCCACCTCGTGGCTCACCAGCGCGGTGCTCGGCGCCCTGCAGGGTGTCGCGGTGGCCAGGCCGCCGGCTCCGCCCGCGCCGCAGTGGCCGTTCCTGGGCCTCGAGCCGAGCGGTCACGTGGCCGTGCTGCTGACCTCGCCGCCGTGGCTGGTGCTGGCGGTGGGGGTGGCGCTGGCGCTGCTCGGCTGCGTGATCGCGCTGCTCGTGAACACCAACCAGTTCTCGCTGCACGCGATGTACCGCGCCCGCCTGATCCGCGCCTATCTCGGCGCGTCCAACGGCGAGCCGCAGCGGAATCCGTTCACCGGCTTCGATGAGCGCGACAACATCCAGATGGCGGATCTCTGGCCCAACCGGCCGCCCCCCACGTCGTCGGCGCCTGCCACGGGCGGCCGCCGCTCGCTCTTTCACGTCGTCAACATGGCGCTCAATCTCGTGCACGGCGACCGGCTGGCCTGGCAGGAGCGCAAGGCGCACAGCTTCACCGCGTCGCCGCTGCACGCGGGCAGCCTCGCGGTGGGCGAGGAGGGCGGCTATCGCCGGACGCGCTCGAATCCCGACGTGCCCCACAGCCGCTACGGTGGCGCCGACGGCATCTCGCTCGGCACCGCCATCACCATCTCGGGCGCGGCCGCCAGCCCCAACATGGGCTATCACTCCTCGCCGCTCGTCACCTTCATGATGACGATCTTCAACGCGCGGCTGGGCTGGTGGCTGGGCAATCCCGGTCCGGCCGGCCACGACACCTTCTACCTCGCGAACCCGCGCTTCCCGGTCCGGCCGATCGTGGCCGAGGCCTTCGGGCTGACCGAGCGCACCTCGCCCTACGTCTACCTGTCGGACGGCGGGCACTTCGACAACCTCGGGCTCTACGAGATGGTGCTGCGTCGCTGCCACCTCATCGTGGTGAGCGACGGCAGCTGCGACGCCCACTGCGACCTGAACGACCTCGGCGGGTCAATCCGGAAGATCCGCGCCGATCTCGGGATCCCCATCGACTTCCCGGGCGGCATCTCGATCTATCCCCGCTCGGCCGACCTGGCGACGCTGGCCCGCGGGCTCTACTGGGCGGTCGGACGCATCCGCTACTCGCTGGTCGACCCGCCCCCGACGGACGATCCGGCGGCCCGTGACGCCCGCGACGGCTGGCTGCTCTACCTCAAGACCGCCTACTACGGCACCGAGCCGCCCGACGTCTACGAGTACGCGCGGGCCAACGACCAGTTCCCGCACGAGTCGACGGTGGACCAGTTCTTCACCGAGTCGCAGTTCGAGAGCTATCGCATGCTCGGCCTGCACGCGATCACGCGCCTCGGCGCCGGATTCACCGGCCGCTCCCTGGACGACCTGGTGCGCCACGCCGGCGCGCCGCGACCCTAGCCGGGCTCGCCTGCGGCGCGCCGGACGACCCGGCGCAGCGCCTCGAGGTGGGGAAAGCAGGAGGCGAAGCGCGGCGGCACCAGGCTGTGGCCGACCTCGCCGAGGTGATCCGTCGGCCACGGCGGCTCGGCCAGCGGCTTCCAGGCCGCGGACGCGACGGTCACGAGCCCGTCGTTGTCGCGCTCCTCGGGCGATCGGCCCACGTCGCGGATGTAGCCCGACGTCACGCGAAGCAGGTACGCCTCCGCGCCCACGCCCGCGTAGCAGTAGCACGGAACGCCGCCGGTGCCCGGATGCGCCTCGTTGAAGCGGCGCGCGAACCCGCTGGTGAGGTTGTCCATCGCGCCGCTGCGCAGGCCGAGCACGCTCATGGCCCGGCGGAGTGAGCCGTAGAGCCGCCGGCGCACCGAGCGCCGATCCGGCTCGGGGCCCACGAGGAAGTCGGCGATCGGGCTGCCCCGATGCGGCGTGCCGATGGTGGAGAGCGAGGCGATGCGGCCGCCCAGGCCGGAGAGATTCCGGTCGAGGAGATAGCGGGCGTCGAGGCCGCCCATGCTGTGCCCGACTACGTGGATGGGGCCGTCCGGATCCGGGAAGCGGAAGCGGGCGATCTCGTCGGCCAGCGCCCGCGCGCGGGCGTCGATGGAGCCGGTGAGCGGCACCCGCGGGAAGCACGCGCCCGGGAACACGGCGCGCACGCCCCGGAAGTAGTCGTGGCGGAGAAGGCGCTGCGGGAACAGGAATCCGGAGGCGAAGACCAGGTTCAACCGGCGCGCCCGGCTGCGTCGTCGGCGGACACTCGATCGCTCCTAGGCGCCGAGCAGCTTCTCCAGCGGCGTCGCGGTGACGCCCAGCGCCTCCGCGACCGCGGAGTGCACGACCTCGCCGTGCCAGACGTTGACGCCGCGGCCGAGCGGGGCGTTGCGGCGGACCGCGTCCACCAGGCCGTGGCCGGCCAGGTCCAGCACGTAGGGCAGGGTCGCGTTGGTCAGCGCGAAGGTGGAGGTGCGGGGCACGAGCGCGGGCATGTTCGCCACGCCGTAGTGGACCACGCCGGAGACGACGTAGGTCGGGTCGAGCAGCGTGGTGGCGTGGATCGTCTCGACGCTGCCGCCCTGGTCCACCGCCACATCCACGATCACCGAGCCCTCCTTCATGGAGGCCACCATCTCCTTGGTGACCAGCACCGGGGCGCGCGCGCCGGTGACCAGCACCGCGCCCACCAGCAGGTCGGCGCGGCGCAGCACCTGGTCGATGTTGAAGCTGTTGGACATGATCGTGATCACACGGCCGTTGAAGAGATCGTCCACCGCGCGGAGGCGGTCGAGATTGATATCGAGGATCGAGACGTCGGCCCCGAGGCCGAGCGCGATGCGCGCGGCGCTGACCCCGACCGTGCCCGCGCCCAGCACCACGATGTTGCCGGGCGGCACGCCCGGCACGCCCGCGAGGAGGATGCCGCGGCCGCCGCGAGCCCGCGTGAGATAGGCCGCGCCCTCCTGCACCGAGAGCCGCCCCGCGACCTCGCTCATCGGGGCCAGCAGCGGCAGGCTTCCGTCCGGCCGCTGCACCGTCTCGTAGGCGATGGCGACGCCGCCGGCCTGCCGGAGCACGCGCGCCAGCTCCGGCACCGCCGCAAGATGGAGGTAGGTGAACAGGATCTGGCCCGCGCGCAGGCGGCCGTACTCCTCGGACACCGGCTCCTTCACCTTCAGCACCAGCTCGGCGCGGGCCCACACCTCGTCGGCGGACCCGAGCTCGGCGCCCTCGCGCGTGTACTCCTCGTCGCGAATGCTGCTGCCGAGCCCGCCGCCGCGCTCGATCAGCACGCGGTGGCCGTGCTCCCGGAGCGCGCGCGCGCCCGGCGGCGTCAGCGCGACGCGCTGCTCGCCCGGCTTGATCTCGCGTGGCACCCCGATGATCACGCCTGGAGGGTACCATCCGTGGCATGGCCTTTGCGACAGGCCTTTGCGTGGGAAAAGCCGCGCGCCGCGCCGGGATCACTTGCGCTCGGTGCGACCCGTGGGAGGGAACTGTTACGCGGTAAGCCTTACCGGTCGACATGCGCTATCACATACTGGCCGCGGACTACGACGGGACCCTGGCTCGCGACGGCCGCGTCGACGAGCCCACGCTGGCCGCCCTGCAACGGCTGGGCGAGACCGGGCGCAAGCTCGTGCTCGTCACCGGACGGCAGCTCGACGATCTGCTCGCGGTGTTCCCGGGCGCGTCGCTCTTCACGCGAATCGTCGCCGAGAACGGCGCGGTGCTGTATCACCCGGACGCGCGCGAGACGCGCGATCTGGCTGCGCCGGTGCCGGCCGCGCTGGTGGACACCCTGCGCGGCGCGGGGGTCACGCCGCTGGCCGCCGGCCGGGTGATCGTGTCGACCTGGCAGCCGTGGGACACCACCGTGCTCGAGGCCATCCGCACCCTCGGCCTCGAGCTGCAGGTCATCTTCAACAAGGGCGCGGTGATGGTGCTGCCCTCGGGCGTCAACAAGGCGAGCGGGCTCCTCGCCGCGCTCGACGAGCTGAAGATCTCGCCGCACAACTGCGTCGGCATCGGCGACGCCGAGAACGACCACGCGTTCCTCGGCGTGTGCGAGTGCGCGGTCGCGGTTTCCAACGCCCTGCCGATGCTGAAGGAGAAGGCGGACTGGGTGACCGCGGCCGATCACGGCGCCGGCGTCGTCGAGATCGTCGACCACCTGGTCCGCGACGATCTCGCGGAGCTGGAGTCGCGGCTGATCCGCCGCGCGATCCCGCTCGGCACGACCGCGGAGGGCGCCGCCGTCTCCGTCCGGCCCCAGGGCGACAGCGTGCTGATCGCGGGGCCGTCGGGCAGCGGCAAGTCCACGCTGACCAGCGCCATGATGGAGCCGCTGATGGCGGCCGGCTACCAGATCTGCGTCGTCGATCCCGAGGGCGACTACGCCTCGCTGCCCGGCGCGATCGTCCTCGGCGATCAGGAGCGTGCGCCGAGCCCGCCGGAGATCCTCGACGTCCTGGACGCGCCGGCCCGCCATGCGGTGGTGAACCTGCTGGGCGTGCCGCTCAAGGACCGGCCCGCGTTCTTCGACGCGCTGCTGCCGCGCCTGCAGGAGCAGCGGGCGCGCGTGGGGCGGCCGCACTGGCTGGTGATCGACGAGGCCCATCACCTGCTGCCGCCGACCTGGAATCCGGCCTCGCTGACGCTGCCCCGGGCGCTCACCGGGGTCATCCTGATCACCGTGCACCCCGAGCACGTCGCGGCCGCCGTGCTCGAGAGCGTGCGCGTGGTGGTCGGGGTCGGCGGCTCGGGCGCCGACGCGATCCGGGGCTTCTGCGCGGCGACCGACCGCCCGGCGCCGCGCTGGGACCCGGCGCCGCTCGGCGCCGGCGAGGCGCTCTTCTGGCCGCCGCACGGTGAGGCGGCGCCGCTGGTCTTCCGGGCCACGGCGCCGCGGGCCGAGCGCCAGCGTCACGTCCGCAAGTACGCCGAGGGCGAGCTGGGACCCGACCGGAGCTTCTACTTCCGCGGCCCTCGGGACCGACTCAACCTCCGGGCCCAGAACCTGGGCCTCTTCGTCCAGATCGCCGAGGGGGTGGACGACGAGACCTGGCTCCACCATCTGCGCCGGGGCGACTACTCGCGCTGGTTCCAGGACGCCATCAAGAACGACGACCTCGCCCGCGAGGTGGCCGCCATCGAGGCGACGGCGGACGCCTCGGCGGTGGACAGTCGCGCCCGCATCCGCGCCGCCATCGATCAGCGCTACACGCTTCCCGCCTGACGCCCCGCCCCGTCGCGGTACACTGGCCGGCGTGCTTCGCGACCCCATCGTCTGGCTGTTCGGGCTCTCGGTGGCTCTCCTGGCCGCCGGCGTGCTCGGCGTGTTCTTCTCGACCCGGCGCGACCGCGAGCGCGAGCGATCCGGGACGGCGTCGGTCACCGAGCTGGGCACGCAGCTCATCCGCTTCCACGAGCTGCAGGCCGAGATCAAGCGGCTCCACGCGGAGGGCGATCGGGTGCGCGCCGAGCGCGATGAGCTGCAGAGCGTGCTGTCGCGGCTGTCCGCGCTGCTGGAGACGGCGCCCCCCGCGGGGGGATCCCGCTGGCGGCGCAAGGCATCGCGCGTTTCACAACCGGCCATCCTCGGGGTCTCAAGGCCAGTAACCGAGACCACCTGCACCGGGGAGGCACCCATGAGCGACAAGGCGAGGCTGCTGCGCGAGGCGGACGAGGCATTCGGGGAGCTGCGCGAGTCGATCGACGGCCTGTCGGACGACGAGATGCGTGGGGTCTGGCTCGGCCGCTGGGGCGTGCGCGAGATCCTGATCCACATCTCCGGCTGGCACGACGAGATGATTGCCGCGCTCGGCCGGGTCGCGAAGGGTGAGGAGGCGTACCCGGCCGGCGCCTACGACGACTTCGACGCGTGGAACGCGCGGTTCGTCGAGCAGAAGACCGGCGTGAAGACGGCCGACGTGGTCGCGGAGCTGGAGGCCTCGCACCGCGCGTTCGTGTCCGCGGCGGCGGCGGTGCCCGAGCGCTTCTTCGCCCCGGGCGCCGCCGCGGTCGCCCCGTTCGAGGGCGCGGGGGCGGGGCACTATCGCGAGCACCTGGCGCAGATCCGTCAGTGGCGCGGCGGGGCGGCGGTCGCGTGACCCCGACCGGCTTCGCGCTCTTCGACACCGAGATCGGCTGCTGCGGCGTGGCGTGGAGCGCGCGCGGGATCGCGGGGGTGCAGCTCCCCGAGGGCAGCCACCTCGCGATGCGCGCGCGCATGCTCCGGCGCTTCCCCGGCGCGCGCGAGACGACGCCGCCGGCCGAGGTGCGGCAGGCGATCGAGGCGATGGGCGCGCTCCTGCGCGGAGAATCGAGCGAGCTTCGGGCGATCCCGCTCGACCTGGACGGCATCGCTCCGTTCGAGCAGCGCGTGTACGAGGTCGCGCGTACCATCCCGCCCGGCACCACGCTCTCCTACGGGGAGATCGCGCGTCGGCTCGGCGCGCCCGGGGCGGCGCGCGACGTGGGACAGGCGCTCGGGCGCAACCCGTTTCCGATCGTGGTGCCGTGCCACCGGGTGGTGGCCGCCGGCGGCAAGCTGGGCGGCTTCTCGGCGCGGGGCGGCGCGACGACCAAGCGCCGGCTGCTCTCGGTCGAGCGGGCGCAGGGCCACGGAGCCCTGCCGCTCTTCGCGGTCAGCCCTCCCGAAGCAGACGACCGTAGCCGGCGATAGGCTCGCGCACGCCCGCGAGCCTGAGCGCGCGCCAGAGGCACGCCTGGTTGCTGCTGATCACCGGCTTGCCCAGGTCGCGCTCGAGCGTCTCCAGCATCGCCACGGTGGGCAGGCCCGTCCCGCTCAGCAGCACCGCCTCCGCGTCGGGGGCGTCGGCCCGGCGGGCCAGGACATAGGCGCGCTCCTCGCTCTCCGCGTAGATGTCCTGCACGTCGGCGAGGCGATGGTAGCCGACCAGGTCGAAGCCGGCCGCCTGCCAGTAGGCCTGGCCCTGCCGGCTGATGGCCTCGGGGTACGGCGTGCCGAGGGCGAGGCGGCTGACCCCGAGGTGACGGAGCGCGGCCAGCGCGGCGTGCGCGGCCATCACGGTCGGCGCGCCGGTGCACGCGGTGATGCGATCGATGAGCGGCGTCTCCCGGCCGAAGCCCAGCGCGTAGCTCGACGCGGTATGCGCCAGCACCACCACCGCCGGGCGCACGTCGGCGAGCGTGGCCGCGGGCGCGTCGATGCCCTCGCGGTAGGCGCGGCTGCGCTCCTCCATGCCGGCGGCGCCGCCCGCGGGCCCGCCGGACGGCGGGGCCTGCATGCGCGCGAAGTGCAGCGTGACGCCCTCCGGCGCCATGCGGTACATCTCGGGCTCCACCGTCGGGTTGCCGGGCGGCACCAGCACCCCGATGCGGGCTCGCCAGCCGAACATCAGGCGTCTCCCGGCGCGGCGGGCGCCGTGTCGACGCGGGCCATCCTGACGAAGTTGGCCACCAGGGCGGGGCTGTGGAAGGTGCCGATCCGCTCGGTGAGCACGTTCAGCGCGAACTCCCGCGAGCGGGCCTTGGCGTACGGCCGCGTGGTGCAGATCGCGTCGTAGACGTCTGAGATCGAGGTGAGCTGGCTGGCCAGCGTGGGCCGGCGGTTGACGCGCGGGATCGGATAGTTCGCCTGGCCGTCGTAGCGCATGTGGTGCTCGTAGGCCACCAGGATGGCGAGCGGGTGCACGGCCTCGACGCCGCAGAGATGCGTCGCGCCCTCCTGCGCGTGGCTCATCATGATCCGCCACTCCTCTCCCTCGAGCTTGCCGGGCTTGTTCAGCACCTCGAGGGGAATCTTGAGCTTGCCGATGTCGTGGAGGAAGGCGGCCAGCCCGATCGCGTGCAGTCGCGAGCCCTCGATTCCGAAGGAGCGCGCCTGGGCCAGGGTCAGGAGGGACACGTTCACCGAGTGGACGAACGTGTAGTCGTCGTGGGTCTTGAGCGGGGCCAGCGGCAGGATCTCGCGGGTGGCCCGCTGGAGCGCGTCCATGAGGCTCCACACCACCTGCTCGAGACGTACCAGGCCGCCCTGGCGGTCGCTCCGGAACTCGGTGAACGCGTCGCGCGCCCCGTCCACGCTCTGCGCGGTGAGCAGCTCGATCGGGGAGTCGTCCCCGCCGCCGCCCCCCGCGCCGCCGCCTCCGCCGCCCCGACCGAGCGCGAGCCCTTCCGGCGAGAGCAGCTCCACGCGGCCCACCACGATGTGACGCGTCGACACCGGCGCGCCGCCCAGCGCCATCGGGGTGAGGAAGCGCACGCACTCCTCGGTGTCGACGTCGCGCCCGATGGTCAGCCGCTCCACGCTGCGCCGGGTCAGCGCGCGGATGAACTGCTGGTGGTAGAGGCTGCCGGTGCGCAGCGGCTGGCTCTCGACGACCAGGTCCTGCCCCACCACCAGGAACGTGAGCGCGTCCTTGCCCATCTCCTGGCACGCGGTGGCCACCGCTTGGAGGATGCGCTCGACGTGACTGGCCAGCGCGGGGTGGTCGGCCCCGTACAGCGCCCGCATGTTGATCCCCGCGACCAGGCTGACCACGAGCCGATCGATCGCGGTGAGCGCACCCGGCGCCGGCGCGGGGCTCATGCCGTCGCCCCTCTGCGGAGGCCGCGGCAGATGTCCCGGATCATCGCGTCGCGGGACCGCTCTCCCTGCGCCACGTACGGCGCCCGCGCGGCCTCGTCGTACGAGCCGAGGAGACGATAGGCGGCGCGCCGCTCCTCCCGCGCCACGATCGGGATCGGCCACTCGCGGAAGAAGTACGCGATGCGCGGGAGCACCGCGGAGTCGCCGAGATCGGCCAGCGCGCGGAGGGCCTTGAGGCGCATGGACCGCCGACGGCCGAGCAGGTCCCACCGGCGCAGGATCTCCACGAGCAGGTCGGTGGCCTCGGTGATGCCGTGCTGGCCGGTGAGCAGCACCGCGGCCTCGGCGAGCCGCGGATCCGGATGGTGGATCGTGCGCGCGAGCAGGTCTCGCGGCACCTTGGAATCGAACGCGAAGAGGGCGCGGATGGCCTCGAGCCGAACGCGCAGATCCGAATGGTCGGCGCAGCGGCGGATCTCGTCCATGGCCGACCGGTCTTGCACCCGCCGGAGCAGCAAGACCATGTTGCGCACCACGTACCAGCGCGGGTCGGCGAGCAGCCGCCGCGTCTCCGGCACGATGGCGGGCCCGAGCGAGGCGGCCAGCTCGATGAGCCGCAGCCGCCGCACCCGCTCCGGCTCGGCGGCCAGCGCCTCGAGCAGGCCGCGCGAGGCGGAGGCGCCGAGGGCGAGCACCAGGGTCTGCACCTGCACGAAGGGCGGCCCGCCCGGCTGACGGCTCGCGGCCACGAGCGCGGCCAGCAGCTGGGCGTCGGCGAGGGTGGCCACGAATTCCTCGAGCGCCTCTCGCCGCTCCGCCTGCGCGGGGTCCGCGGCCAGCTCCCGCATCGCGTGGATGATGCCGATGGCCTGGGTGAAGCGGTTGACCTGCAGCGAGCGGGTGAAGATGTCGCGCAGCCGCCCCAGGACCAGCGGGCGCACCACGTCCGGCGACGTCGCGACCATGTCGAGCGCGGTGATCACCACGCGCCGCTCGATCGCGTCGTCGCTGTCGGTGTCGGGCCCGAAGGCGTCGGGATCGGCGACCAGCTCCACCGCGATGGCGGCGAGATCGATGGTGGGCTTCTGGGCCAGCAGGGCGCGGTGGTCCTCGGGGTTGTAGCGATCGACGTCCTCTTCGCGGAACAGCGCGGCCATCTCCGCGAGATCGGCGGGGGGCTCGGGCAGGAACCCCGTGTCGGAGACGCCCTCGTGGGTCTCGGCGAGGGCCTGGGCCATCCGGAGCGCGTGCGACGAGAGCTGGCCGTGGTCGCGCGCCAGCCGCTGCAGGCCGCGGAGCACGTCGGCCGCCGGCAGCGCGGCCGCCAGCGCGGCCAGATGCGCGGTCGACCCGTCGTCGGTGGCGAGCACGCGCAGCGCGGCGGCCAGCACCGGCTCGCGCACCTCGGCGGGCAGCGTGCGGATGAGCTGGATGATCTGCAGATTGAGCCGGCCCCGCTCGCCGGGATCGGCGGCGGCCAGCCGCGCGCCGACCGCGCGGGCGAGGGTCTGCGCGGCGGCGAGGCCCAGCCCCCCGCCGCCGACTCCCGCCGCGCCGCCGGTTCCGGGGCCTCCGGCGAGGCCGGCGCCTCGGCCGGATTCCGTCGCCCCGGCGGCTCCGCGCCCCGATCCGCTGCCCCAGCCGCGGCCCGAGCCGTCGCCGCGGCCGCCGCCCGTCCCGGTGCCGCCGCCTCCGGACTCACCGCCAGCCGGCTCCGGGCCGACGCTGCCGCCGGGTCCGCCCGGGCCGGCGCCGCCGGTGCCGGCGCCGCCCGGGCTCGGGCCGCCTCCGGTGGCGAGCGGAGCGGGAGCGCCGCGGAACAGCGAGGCGATGGTCTCGGCCGAGTAGTGCTCGCGCGGCTGCGCCACGCCGCCGCGCGCGTGGAGCGGCACGTCTTCGAGCAGGGCCTGGAGCAGCCCCTCCCAGAGTGAGCCCTCGCCCGAGGGCTCGCCCACGTCGGTGGTGGTGACGAGCCCCGCGTAGTCGATGGCCGAGAGCGTGATATGGCTGATGCCGGCCGCGCGCAGCTCCTCGACGGTGAGCGGCCGATCGCGCGTGGGGCCGGTGTCGCCCAGCAGGGCCAGGAAGCTCTCCAGCTCGCGGGGCTCGACCCCCTCCTCGATCCGCAGCAGGGCGCCGTTGCGGCGATAGAGGGCGCGCGCGAACGCCCGTACCTGCGCGGCCTCGAGCTTCTTGCCGCTGCTGATGAGCCCGTCGCGGCCGATGCCCAGGGTGAGCGGGCTGGCCACCGCCAGATACGCGCGGATGCGGCCGTGCGCGGTGGTCATCGCGGCGGCGCGGGCGGGGTGACTCGCCGGGTACGCGGCCAGGTTGCGCCAGGCCGTCACGAGTGACGACACGACCTCCAGGAGCGTCGGCGGCGGAGTCGGGACCTCCACGGTTGCGCCGACAGTCTAGCCGACGCAGGGCGGTTCGCACAGCTTGAGTGCCCGGGCTCCCTCGCTTATGCTCGCACCACCCCTACCGGAAGGGAGACCCGGCCATGAAAGTCAGCGCGTTCCATCTGATGCCCCACCGAGAGCTGCCGCCGGACTTCGAGCGGCGTCACCCGAGCGTGTGGGTCACCCCGCCCTGGTGGGAGCTGGCCGACGCCCGGCGCGTGGGCCAGTACTACAACTGGACGCTCGACGAGCTGCTGCACGCTGCCCGCGCCGGCTTCGACGGCGTGTGCACCAACGAGCATCACCAGAACGCCTACGGCTTCATGCCGAGTCCCAATCTCATGGGCAGCGTGCTGGCCAAGCAGACCAACGGGCTCGACGTGGCCATCGTGCAGATGGGCATGACGCTGCCGACCACCTCGCCGCCGATCCGCGTGGCCGAGGAGTACGGCATGCTCGACTGCATCAGCGGCGGCCGCCTGGTCGCCGGGCTGCCGCTCGGCAGCCCCATGGACGTCAACCTCGCCTACGGCATCACCCCGATGGAGCACCGGGAGCGCTACCGCGAGGCGTTCGAGCTGGTGCTCAAGGCCTGGCAGGCGAAGGAGATCTTCGCGTGGAACGGGAAGTACTTCCAGCTCGGCCAGGTGAACCTCTGGCCGCGGCCGATCCAGGAGCCGCATCCGCCGGTGTGGGTGCCCGGCTCGGGCAGCATCAGCACCTTCGATTTCGCGACCGATCATAACGTCTGCTACTGCTTCCTCTCCTACGCGGGCGCGCGCGCGGCCAGCGCGATGATGGACGGCTACTGGGAGGTGGTGGACAAGAAGGGGCTCGAGCGCAATCCGTACCGGGCGGGCTTCCTGCAGCTGGTCGCGGTGTCTCCGACCGACGCGCAGGCGGAAGCCGACTACGCGCGGCACGTCGAGTACTTCTATCACAAGTGCCTGCACGTGCCCGCGCAGTGGTTCGCCCCGCCGGGCAACCAGGACTACCGGAGCCTGCTCGCGGCCAACCGCAACCCGGTGCGCCGCGCCGAGGATCCCAAGACGCTCCGCTACAAGGACTTCGTGGACAAGGGCTACGTCATCGCGGGCAGCCCGGCCACCGTGAAGGAGCGGCTGATCGAGGAGGTGATCAAGCGCCTCCACGTCGGCAACCTGATGATCCTGGTGCAGATCGGCTCGATGCCGCACGAGCTGACCCTGCAGAACATCGACCTGTTCGCGCGCGATGTCCTGCCGCACCTGCGCGAGATCTGGGACGACAAGGGCTGGGAGAACCACTGGTGGCCCCAGAGCCTGCGAGCGAGTCGTGCGCCCGTCGGCGCCGCCCGATGACCCCGAAGCAGGCCGCCAAATCCCCGCTCTCCCCTCGGGGGAGAGGGCAGGGTGAGGGGCCGCAGGGTGAGGGGCCGCAGGGTGAGGGGCGGCAGCGTGAGGGAACCCGCGCGATCACCGTCTGGCAGAACCGCGTCCCCCTGCGCGTGCACGTGAAGGGCACGGGCCCCGCGGTGGTCTACTTCCACGGCCCCTGGGGCCTCACGTGGGGCCCGTTCCTCGACGCGCTCGCGCGGCGCTTCACCGTCTACGCGCCCGAGCATCCGGGCACCGCCGCCGGCGAGCCCGACGCGATCCAGCACGTGGACAACCTCTGGGATCTCGTCCTCTGCTACGACGAGTTGCTCGCGGACCTGGGGCTGCGCGAGGTGCGCCTGGCCGGCCACTCCTTCGGCGCGATGGTGGCCTGCGAGGTGGCCGCGCTGCATCCGGCGCGGGTGAAGCGCCTCGTGCTCATCGATCCGATCGGGCTCTGGCGTGACGACGCGCCGGTGATCAACTGGATGCTGCTCGCGCCCACCGACATCCCCGCGCACGTCTTCCGCGATCCGGCCCACGACGCCGCGAAGGCGCTCTTCGCTCAGCCCGAGGATCCGGACGAGGCGGCGCTGGCGCGGACGCGGCTGAGCTGGGCGATGGGCGCGACCGGCAAGTTCATCTGGCCGATCCCGGACAAGGGCCTCAAGAAGCGCATCCACCGCGTGAGCGCGCCGACCCTGCTGGTGTGGGGCGCCGACGATCGCCTCGTTCCGCGCGCCTACGCCAAGGAGTTCGCGGGCCGGCTCGCCGACTCGCGCCTCGAGGTGGTGGCGGGCGCCGGTCACGCCCCGCATCTCGAGCAGCCCGAGGCCACCGCGCGCGTGGTGCAGGCGTTCCTCGCGGGCTGAGCGCGCTCGGCTCCATGCCGCTCCAGCGCTCGCGGAAGAACAAGATGATCGGGGGCGTCTGCGGGGGCATCGCGGAGTGGCTGGGCTGGGATCCGACGATCGTGCGGATCCTCTACGCGGTCGTCTCGGTGGTCTCGGTGGCGTTCCCCGGCATCCTCGCCTACCTCGTGCTGTGGATCATCATGCCCAAGGCGCCGCGAGAGACGAGCGGGTGAGCACATCGCGTCTTGCCTTTCCCGCGGCCACTCGACTATTCTGGGCCACCTGCGAGATCGGCCGCGCCGCGTGGCCGCCCCCCGGAGCGCCGTCACGGTCAGGGCAAGGAGGCCCATGATGCAGAACACGCCCGTCGCCAGCTATAGCCTCACCGTCCGCGTCACCATCGCGAACAAGCCGGGCATGCTCGGCAAGGTCACCTCCGCCATCGGCGAGGCCGGTGGCGACATCGGCGCCGTCGACCTGGTGGAAGCGGGTCAGAAGGAGATGACGCGCGACATCACCTTCAAGTCCTCGGACGAGGCCCACGGCCAGCGCATCGTCGAGCGGCTGCGCGGGGTGCCCGACGTCACGGTGGTCAACGTGTCCGACCGCACCTTTCTCATGCACCTGGGCGGCAAGATCGAGGTCAACGGCCGGGTGACGGTGAAGACGCGCGACGACCTCTCGATGGCCTACACCCCGGGGGTGGCGCGCGTCTGCATGGCGATCCACGACGATCCCGAGAAGGCCTACAACCTCACGATCAAGCAGCACACGGTGGCGGTGGTCACCGACGGCTCGGCGGTGCTCGGCCTGGGCGACATCGGCCCGGCGGCGGCCCTGCCCGTGATGGAAGGCAAGTGCCTCATCTTCAAGTCGTTCGCGGGCGTGGACGCGTTCCCGATCGCGCTGGCCACCAAGGACGTGGACGAGATCGTGCGCACCGTGAAGGCGATCTCCCCGATCTTCGGCGGCATCAACCTGGAGGACATCTCGGCCCCGCGCTGCTTCGAGATCGAGGAGCGCCTGCAGGCCGAGCTGGACATCCCGGTCTTCCACGACGATCAGCACGGCACCGCGGTGGTGACCCTCGCCGCCCTGCTCAACGCGCTCAAGATCGTCAACAAGAAGCTCGACGACGTGAAGATCGTGTTCACCGGGGCGGGGGCCAGCGCGATCGCCACCGCCAAGCTGCTCATGCTGGAGGGCGCGCGCAACATCGTGGCGTGCGACCGGGCGGGGGCGCTGTACCGCGGCCGCAACGAGAACATGAACCCGATGAAGACGTGGTTCGCCGAGCACACCAACGCCGACAACCGCAAGGGCACCGTGCGCGACGCCATGGTGGGCGCCGACGTGTTCATCGGGCTGAGCGGCCCCGGGGTGGTGAAGGTGGACGACCTGGGCGCGATGAACCGCGACGCGATCGTCTTCGCGATGGCCAACCCGACTCCGGAGATCATGCCGGAGGAGGCGGGCAAGTACGTGCGGGTGATGGCCACCGGCCGATCGGACTACCCGAACCAGATCAACAACTCGTGCGGGTTCCCCGGCTTCTTCAAGGGCCTGTTCGACGTGCGGGCCCGCCGGGTCAACGACGAGATGAAGCTGGCCGCGGCCCACGCGCTCGCCGACATCGTCAGCGACAGCGAGCTCTGCGAGGAGTACATCACGCCGTCGATGTTCGACGCCCGGGTGGTGCCGGCGGTCGCCAGCGCGGTGGCCGACACGGCGGTGAAGACCGGCGTGGCGCGCCGGAAGCGGGGCTAGCGATGGCCGCCTACGTCATCGTGGACCTCACCGTGACCGACCAGCCCACCATGGACGAGTACCGCAAGCAGGTGCCGGCCACGGTGGCCAGGTACGGCGGCCGCTTCCTGGTGCGCGGCGGCGCCCACCAGACCGTCGAAGGCGACTGGAAGCCGAACCGGGTCGTGGTGCTGGAGTTCCCCAGCATGGAGCAGGCGAAGCGCTGGTACGACTCCGAGGAGTACCGCGAGCCGAAGGCGATGCGCCTGCGGGCCGGCCGGGCGAACATGATCATGGTGGAAGGCGTGTCCTGACCCAGTCCAGCCGAGGAGAGCATTCCATGGCCTACACGCTCGAGACGTTCGCGACGGCCGCTCACGACATCCTCACCGCCGATCCCGGCCCGGCCGGGCGCGACCGGCTCCGCGCCCTCGTGGAGGACGTGCTGAAAGACGACGCGTTCATCGCCCGGTACCTGGGCGACGACGGGCCGGAGCGCAAGATCCTCTACACCGACCCCCAGCTGGGCTTCTGCATCCTCGGCCACGTCTACCGGAACGCGCGCGAGAGCAATCCGCACGACCACGGGCCGTCGTGGGCCATCTACGGTCAGGCCCGCGGCGAGACCCTGATGAACGACTGGGCCCTGGTGGAGAAGGCGACCGAGAGCCGGGCGGGCAAGGTGCGCCACGTGCGCAGCTACCCCTTGAAGCCGGGCATGGCCCACGTGTACAACGAGGGCGACCTGCACTCCCCGCGGCGCGACGGGCCGACGCGGCTCATCCGCATCGAGGGCACCAACATGGACCGGGTCAAGCGCCTGGCCTACGAGAAGGTCTGACCGTCACCCCCGCCTCACGGCGGGCGCCGCAAAGGGGGAGTCTCGAGATGAAAGATCATCTCCGCTTCGT
>DATFYA010000166.1 GCA_035315345.1 Candidatus Methylomirabilota bacterium | reverse complement strand
CCGTCGCTGACCCGCGCTCAGGGGGCTGAGGAAGAACCTAAGCCGTCCCCCCGGCGGTGCCCCCGCCCCGCCCCTCGCGGCGCGGTCAGCGCTAACGTGCGAAACGATGGCTTCGCTCTTCGCGCGATTCGCGAATGATGTCAGACATATTTGTTCCGTATGCTATGCTCTCAACCGCTCAGGGCGGGAAGGATCCCGACCGCGGCGATCCCATCCCCAAGCGTGACGACGGCGTCCAGCCATGTCGCTCTAGCAGAGCCAGCACCTCGTTACAGCTCGTCACCCGCGCCCCGATGCCGCCATTGCGCGCGATGCGATCAAGAAAGATGGCTTGATCGAGCGTGAGCTTCTGGCCAGGGCGCTTCACCTCGAGCGCGAGGAAGCGGCCGGAGCCGGGCACCATGGCGATGATGTCGGCCATCCCCTTCACCCCGCCCATGCGGTAGAGGCCGGCGCTCCCGGGGAGGGTGAGGACCCGGCTATTGATGCGCCAGGCGGGGATGCCGTGGACGCGGAGCAGATCCAAGATCGCTTTCTGGATCTCGCGCTCGCGCGGGGCGCAAGTGAGGCCCACTTAGGTGCCTTCCTTCGCCGCGCGGTAGGCGCGGATGGCGTCATGCAGGTCCAGCTCGTCAGGGCTCATGCGCTCGTACCAGCCAAGCTGGCCTGTCTGCTCCTTCTCCCACGCCAGCGCGGCGTCGAGGACGGCTTCCGCTGCAGCATGCTGGGCGCGGAGAGCGGTCAACTGGTTCGCATGGTCCTTCACAAAGTTAACGCCCGCCTGCACGAGATCCCTGCTGGCCGCGATGAAATTACGCTCCGCGACCACCGCCTCGTAGGCGCGGAGGAGGGTGGCGATCTCTTCTGTCACCGCAGGAATAAGACGCTCGGCCATCAGCACGGTATCGCGCTGGTAGCAATCGCCGTAGGTCGTCCCCTCGACCAGCGGCATCGCGTCGCGCACCAGCGTCTCTACCCGCTTCCGCACCGCCTCCACCGCCTCCCGCCGCGCGGCCGTCATGGCTTTCCTGCCCGGCGTGCCCGGATTTCCCGCTCGATCTTCTGCGCAGCATCGAGCCAGCCCTGCGCATAGGTCGCCTCGTTGCGCGGGCGACCCATCAGGAGCGGCAGCGGATAGAGGCAGTAAAACTTGGCAAGCTCGGCACAGGCATCATTCTCCGCATCCCGCAGGGCGCGGCTGTCGGCCTCGTGCCACACGAGAAGGGCGTCAAGTAATGCCTCGCCGGCAATCTCCAGATTCTCCGTGTTGATGCGCACGACCCGCGCGAGGGCATCACGGCGCGAGTCGGACACCGTCATCATGGGGTCACGCGGAAGTTACTCGGGGAAGATGGCGTGACCCCGGCGGCGAAAAAAATCTCTCCCGACGGCGGCGATTCCCCGTACTGATTCGCTGCCGTCACGATGCAGTGATAGACGCCCGCCCCGCCGATGGCCGACTTCACGGGGAAACTGCGCGCCGCGGCGTTCGCCACCACGGTCACGTTGGGGTAGCTCCCCACGGCGGGCCCGCACTTGATGCGAAACTCCGTCACCGCTCCGCCGGTCCCTTGCGTCCAGTCCCACGCGAAGGTGGCTTTGTCGAAGTCCACGCCGGTCTGGGCGAGGGCCACGGCAGGGGTGAGACACAAACCTAACGCGATCAGTCGCCGCAAAGGGGTCATGGGCTCTCCCGACCGGAAAAGATCGTGCGGAGATGCCCCAGCGCGTCCGCTAGGGCGAGTTTCTTGGCCAGCACCGCTTGCACAATCTGCATCGCACCCACGTTCTCCCGCGGCGTACACGCGGCCCTGCCTGCCTTCAAGGTCGCTTTGAAATGCCCGGGATTGTCGTCGTCCCGCTCGTAGCGGTCGCCGGGAAACGTCCAGTCAGCCTTGTTCCCCGTCGTACAGCCGTGACAGCGTTCGCATCCGCCCTTCCAGTCCAGCGGCCCGCGGCAGATCGGGCAGGTGAAGGGGCAGACGGCATTGCTCGCATAGGCCTGGCCGAGCGCGCACCAGCCATCGCGGCGGAGCTCCACGCCATGCGAGAGACACAGCACCCGTTCTGCGTCAGGGTTCGTGAGGACGGCCGGGTGTCCGCCCTTGCGTCTAGCCATTGCAGAGCACCCGTTCTCTGCCTTGTCGGGTCGCGCGGGCGGCCGGGTCTCCCCCCGCGTGCGGCTTAATCCGCATACATGCCATCGTGAACTTTGACGAAATTTTCCACGCCGTTCTTGCCGATGGAGATCAGCCAGTCGAAATCGGGGCGGAAGCTCGTATGCCCCGGGCGCGGCGGCGTGAGCCCGCGCAGGAAGCGACTGCGGCGATACTGAGCAAAAACCTCTTTCCACCACCCCTCGTCGGGGTACTGCCGCAGCGCGCGGCGGGCCTTGTCCCGGCGCTTGGCCGAGAGCTCCTCCACGGCCGAGACGTTGTCGGGGGCCTCGGCGTTGTAGAGGGCCACGAGGTTTTCGGGCGTCGCCCAGACGACCTCGACCGCGGCCCCCCCAGAGAGGGGGGAAGGGGGGAGAGTCTCTGTCTTCTTTTCCTTCTCCTGTTCCTTCTCCTTCTCCTTCTCCTGTGAACCAACTTGGGATAGGTATCCCGATAGGCTATGCGATAGCCTTTCAAGACCGTAATAAACACAGAACCTTAGGACGATTGAACGGCGCGGGAGCGACGCCAGCCAGTTCTCCACGGCCGTGATGTGCTTGGCGTTGTTCAACCGGAGGTTCGGGTCGTACTTGAGGGCGTTGACCAGCCAGAGAATCCCGTCCTCCAGCTGGGCCCAGCCCTCGTCGACGAGCTCCCCCACGGCACCCTTGATCTCCTTAACCGACCACCCCGTCTGCTCGGCCAAGACGTCCGGGTAGTACCGGAAGATCCCGGCCGGCCCCGTCTGGGGCCCCAGGCGCGCGGTCAAGAACACGTGGCGGGCCCGCGGCGAGAGCCGCTGAAAGTCCACGCTATCCACGAGGGAGCAATAGACCCCCCGAAACGTACCGCGGGACGACACGCGGGCTCAGAGCGTCGGGTCATGGGTGGACGTACCCATCGAATCGGCCAGGGCGTCGAGCGCCGAGGCACCGCCGGCCGCCTTCTTCCCGCCCAGCGGAGGGGACGGATCGATCTGGCGCAGGACCTCCTCGAGCGAGGTCTCGCCGTCCTTGAGCGCGGTGAAGAGGCCCCGGAGCTGAACGAGCTCATCCGTGCCGATGTCCTCGGGTCCCGTCTTCCCGGCCAGGCGCCAGAGCACCTCGGGCGTGAGCGCGGGCCAGAGTTTCGCGAAGGCGCCGACGCACTTGGCCCGGCTCTGCTCCATCGTGAGCCCCTTGCCGAGCGAGACGAGCTTCGCCGCCTCGTAGACATCCTTGACGATGGCGAACGGGACGACCCGGAAGATCGCATTCCGGAGCGCGATCGACATCGCCGCCTGGGCGGTCGTGTTCACCATGTCGTCGGAATAGCGCTTGCCCGCGCGGTTCGTGATGCGGCGCGAGACCTCGACCGAGGCGGCCAGGTTCTTCTCGAGGTCGAAGCAGGCCCCCTGCCCGATCACCACGCGATCGGTCACGTCGAGGATGCGGGCCCCGACGCGGAGATTGCCCCACGTCGAGGCGACGATCTCGGCGAGCCGAATCGAGGGGCCTTCGATGCGCTTGCCGTCGCGGGGGAGCGCGTAGAAGCAGGCCCCCGCGGTCTCCTCGTCGAGGGTCGCCAGCTCGAGCGCCTGCTTCTTGAAGGCGACAATGGACCGGGGCCACCGCTTCGCCGTCGCGATCTGGATGTCGATCTCCGCGCGGCTGAGTGCGGGCAGCGCGGAGAGATCGGTCGCCGCGTCCGTGATGAGCTCGTCGGGCTCGCCCTCGGTCTTGTCTTTCTTGGCGGACGTCATCTCGGTCATGCCTTGCTCTCCTTGCGCCGGAGGGTGCGGACGACGGTCGGCGCCACCGTGTAGCCCGCGCGCTCGGCGGCGGTGTAGGTATAGATCGCGCCATTGGGGAGAACGCCGGTCTCCGCGTCGGCCAGCGCGGCGCGCAGCTTGTTCTCGGCGGCGTGCTTGATCTCGCCCCAGCGCGCGAGCTCGGCCTTGGCGTCGAGGAGGTCCTGGTCCCACGCCATCGCCTCGGCGGGAAGGTCCACCACGAGGCCCGGCGTCTCGCGCGGGTAGAGGGCGCGCAGCACCGCGCGCGTGGCCTCGGTCGCATCGGCGGGCGGGGGCGTCTTCGTGCGCAGGCGCTCCATGAACGCCGCTTCCGCCGGGATCAGCTTCGCGATGAACGCCTCGTGGCGCGGCACCACGAACCGGCGGAACGTGTGGTAGCCGATCAGCACCGTCACCGCCGCCCACGCCCAGCCCGTCACGGCGAGCTGATGCTGGACTTGTACCAGCACGTCGACGGGCGGCTCGTCCTCCCACGCGCCGGGCTTGACGTAGCTCCGGAGCTTCATCTCCAGCACCGCCGGCACGGACTGGCCATCGGCCTGGACGATCTCGCGGTCGAGCGTGGCCACCATCCACGGCACCGCGCCGGAGCGTCGGAGCGTGTAGCGCCCGGGATCGCGGAGCACATGGCCCGTGTCCCGCACATACCGCTCCGCCATCTTCGGCTCCATGACGAGGCCCCACTCTTGCGCCTCCGTGCGGGCCTCGGGCTCGCCGAGCTCGAGCTTCTCCGCAAAGAGCGACATCGGGCCCTTGTAGGGCGAGACGCCGAGCACCGCGGCCGCCTCACTCGCCCCGAGGGCGGTCCGGCGGACGGCGAGCCATTCGCGCTCCGTCCGGTAGTCCTCCACGTCGGAGGTGTCCGGGGTGGCGATCAGATCGAGTTGGTGGGTCATGCGCATCGCCCCCGCAACCACGCAACGATGGCCTCGGTCTTCTCGGCCGCCTGAAGCAGCGCCGTCGTGCGCTCTTCCAGGCGCCCGCGGACCCATTCGATGTAGTCGACCGCGCGGTCCGGATCACACGTCACGCAGAACCACGTCCCCTCGTCCAGATCCATCACGGCATGGCCAAAGTGCGGGGACGCCGTGTCGGTCGCGTGCGGGCTCAGGGATTCACTCATCGCGGGAGCTCCTGGCGCGGGTCCACGAGGAGCGGTCGGCACTCAGTCCACTCCGCGTCGCGCTCGTCGCGGAAGAACACGGCGCACGCCGCGCAATAGCGGGTGTACCCCAAGGCCTGCACGTCCTCCGATAACTCGCCCATCAGATCGTGGTCGAACATGGCGGGGTTTCCTCTGGCGTCCTGGCGACGGCCGTTCACGGCTTCGGCTCCCAAAAGAGACCACTCGGCCCGCATGTGCCGTCCGGCTTGCGGGCGTCGCGACACCGGATGGTCAGGACGCCGCCCTCCACCACGTCGACCGGGGCCACAGTCGGCGCGACGCAGAGCGCCAGCGGAGTCTCGAGCCCGATCTGCTTGGGGCGCGAGTACCACGTGCAGTCTTTGCAGAGATGCGCGCCGTCACTCATCGCGTGACCTCGCTCGCCCCCATCAGCCGGATGCCCGGCGCGAGGACGCCGATGGGCGGCTTGCGGAGTCCGCAGTTCTCGGCTTCCAAGAACCCGATCCGCTGCCGGAGGACCGCGACCTCCGCCTCGAGATGGGCTACGCGCTCGGCAAGGTCGCGATTATCCAGCGTCCGCTCGGTAATGCGGAGGGTGAGGCGCACGGCCGTGGGCCCTCCCGTGTCTTAGAGGCCCAGCAGCGTGACGGCCACCGCCCAGACCATGACGGCGAGGACGGTCATGCCCGCCGCGATGAGGTCCTCCCTCATGCTGCCGGGCCCTCTTCGAGCTGGCGCGTGGCGCTGATGAGCACGGTGATCGTATTCAGCACCTTCCGCGACTTCGCCCGTCCATTCACGACCTTATTGACCATCGTGCGGTGGACGCCCGCCATCGCCGCCACGCGGTCCTGGGTGACGCCATACCGCTTCATGCGCCGCTTGAGTCGTGGTAAGGTGTCTCTCACAGTGAGTTCACCATAGCGTGTCACTCAAACAATGTCAAGGAAAAAGTGACAGGAGGCCACGATGCGCTACCCCCACCATGACGGGATCGGGAACCGGATCAAGAAACGCCTGCTGGCGCTGGGGTTTCGGACGCCCGAGGGGACCCCGGACCTGGGGCGCTTCATCCGCGAGCGCGGCTATGATGGCCGGTACTTCTACCGCTGGGCCAACAAGAACGTCACGCCGGCCGAGCCCTACCTCTCCCGGCTTTGCGGCGATCTCGGCGTGACGCCCGGCTATTTGGTGTTCGGCGAGACGGCCACGCTCAAGCCCAAGAAGTACGCCCGGCCCATCGGCGGGGGTTCCACGAATGGTGGAACCGAACGGCTGGCTAACCTGCTGGAAGTGCTACCTCTTATCAGAAGCTGGCTCTGGGCCTGGGTCCAGGCCTTGCAGCCCTCCTGGGGAGGCGCGTGACGATGCCGCACCCCCGGGGGGCACCACGACGTGCTGGCCTTGCAAGTCCAGATGGATCGATGGCAGGTTTTCTTGCAGCCGCACCATGTTCTGCGGGTCTATCGGACGGGCCAACTCGCGGCCACGGTGGAACTCCCGGTGCCCCTCTTGGTCCAGCTCGTCAGCCACTATCTGTCACAGGCGGCCCTGACGGGCGAGATTCAGGCGCTCCGGCCCACGCCGGGCCGTCCCCTGGCTAGGGTGCCACCTCGCTCGCGAACCCTGCCCCTAGGGCCGCCCAGCGCCTCCCAGCGGGCCTCCCGGCGTGCCGCGCGGCGGTCGCGGCGGGCCTCCTGAGTCCCCCCTAGCCCTTCCGGTGACCCTTCTTCCGCTGATACCGGGCGAGCGCCCCCGGCGGGAACTCGGTACGCAGGATCAAGTAGACATATTGCCGCGTCACGCCCAGCGCGGCCGCCGCGCGCGCCACGTCCCCCCGGCTCGCCGTCAGCGCCGCATCGAGCGCCCGCCCCCGCGCGGCCTTCATCTGCTCAAGGAATTTTCGGCGGGCCATGGCCGGGGCCATTGTCAGGGCCCGCAGGGCGAGGGACGAAAGATTTTCGTCGGCCCCGGCCACGCCCCCCCGCCCGCGCGGGGTTAGATCAGCGCGGATCGCCCGCCCTCGGCTTGCTCGAGCCAGACCTGCACGATGGCGAGGGCGCGGTGGAGCAGGAGGCTCACGACGACGAAGGCGAGGGCGGCCCAGAGCGCGGCGCGCGGCCACGCAGCGACTACCGCGACGAGACTGCCCGCCAAGAGGAGCCACGTCCCCCACCGGAGGGCGCGGAGCCGACGCTGCCAGCGCCGGAGCCGCTCGGGGTCGATCATGAGCTGGCGCCGCGCCACCACGAGGCGGACGAGGAAGCCGCCGCCCACCGCCACGAGCGCGGCGGCGAGGAGCACCGCGAGGGGGAGCCGGAGGAGGTCGAGGCTCATGCCCCGCGCCGATGCGCGCGCCAGAGGCCGAGACCGAGGCCTAGCAGGAGCAGGCTCGGGAGCGTGGGCACGCGGCCCGCCGGACCCAGGCCGGGATCCCACGCCAGCATGAGCCCTACCTCGCCGAGCCCATCGAGACCGGGCTCCGCCGTGATGTCGCCCGGATCGGGCATCGCCCCCGGGACATCGACCAAGTCCGACGCGACGGGATTCGGGCTGGCCACGGGACTCAGACTCACATCCAGCGAGAGCGACGGCGCCACGCTGGACGGCCCCCCCGCGTCGAGCGTGGGATCGTCGAGGTCGAGGCCGCGCCCGCCGATGGTCACCGACGACGGCAGCCCCGGCGCATCGAGGGCGATCGACAGGGTCAGGAGGCCCATCGGGTTCGCGGCCTGCGCCATCGCCTGATGCATGTCGTCGGTTTGTTCCCCGGTGCCCACCGACGCCCGGGTCAGCGGATGCGACTGCGTCAACGCGCGCGCCATCGCGGGCACGACCACCGTGGCCGTGATCCCGAGCGCGACGAGGCTGATCACCACGCCCGCCGCGATGACGCTGATCCCCACGAGGCCCATGGCGGCGGTGAGCCCTCCGGCGGCGACCATCGCGCCGAGGGCCTGCGTGACGGCGACGGTCTCGCCCCGTGTGATCGCGACCGTGGCCCCCATCGCCCCCATCGCCTCGAGCGCGATCCCGACGCCCGCCGCGATGGCGAGGGCAGCCAAGGCCGCCTGCTGCGCGGCCGTCATCGGCATGCTCGTCGGCGAGGCGGCGCGGCCCGCCTGGACACCCTGCTGCGCGGCCTGCGCGAGCTCCGCGCCGGTGTCGGGCGTGATCGCGGAGAGGGGCAGGGCCGCCGCCGCGCCCGCGCTCAGGCCCACGACGATGAGGAGGAGGATCCAGGCCACGAGGAACCCCAAGCCGATCAGGCCGAGCCATTTCCAGGGCAGCCCGCCCCACTCGATGAGCTCCCAGACTTGGCCGAGCTTCGTCACGGAGGCCGAGACCGCACTCGCCCACGGTTGGTCATGCCAGCGTCGATCCATCGCGGGGCCTCCTTCGGAGCGATCAGCCGATCGTGGCCACCTCGGCAGGCGTCCGACGATCCGTCAGATAGTAGAACGTGGCGAGGAGCTGGGCATAGGAATCCGTCAGCGCCCAGAGCAGCCGCTCCGGGTCGAGGACATGCAGGCGCATGACCAGCGCGGCCTTCTGCTGCTGCTGCTGCTGGGCGACCGTCTTGATGACCATGACCCCATGCTAGCCCAGCCGGGGCCACGTGTAAAGTATTTTTTACAACCGGTCTATTCGGGCGGGATGGGCGTACTGTTCACCGTCATGCCCTCCATGGTGCAGGACACGCGGCCCTGCTTGAGCCCGGTGCCGGAGATGCGGATATTGGCATAGATGCTGGTCCCCATGAAGCACCACGACCGCTCGGAGGTCGCGAGCTCGTGAAGCACGGCATCTGACGGCGCGAGGGAGCATCCCGCAAGGAGCGCCGCGCCGAGCAGCCCGAGGAGCGCGCGCCTCACCGGACCCTCCAGAGCGGAATGGTCACGGGCCCCACGAACACCCGCAGGATGATGAGCAGCAGGAGGACGCCGATCAGGATGTAGGCCACCATCCGGATGGGCTCCGGGAAAAAGGTGTCGATCACGTACTTCGCGAGCCACGCGATCACAAAGACGACGACCAGCGTCAGCAACACGGACAGGAGATCCATGGCGTTCCCCCTTTCAGGATGTGGGCGCGAACAGGCATTGCCAGGCGGCGGCGAGCAAGGCGAGCACGACCAGATCGAGCAGCACGAAGAACAGGCAGCCCGCGACGGCGCCGGCCGCGTCCTCGCTGGACTCCGTGCGCTCTCTCACGGCAGCGCGACGGTCGTCGAGTCGCCCGCACTCGAGATCGTGAAGACCCCGGTGGGCGACGACGTATAGGCATAGGGCGTCCAGCCAGCCGGGGCCGTCGGCGTCGAACTCATGAAGGGCCCCGCCGTCTGGCCGAGGCCATTGACGGCGGCCGTATTGAGATCCTCGAGCCCGGTCGGGAGCGTCCCCATATGCGCCGCATAGAGGCTGACGGCGGAGACGAGCGTGCGCGCGTCCGCCTGGGCCTTCGCCGTCCGGGCCCGCGCCTGGACGTTCGCATAGAGCGGGATGGCGATCGCCGCGAGAATCCCGATGACGGCGACGACGATCATCAGCTCGATGAGCGTGAACCCGCCTTGCCGGGGCTTGAGCGCGCGCCGCGGGCGCGGCGGCGGGTCGGTCGCATGGGCACGCAGCGCGGCCAGACACGCGGCACAGAGCGCGTCGGCCTTTGCGAGCTTCGTACAACCGGACGTCAAGCAGTAGAGGGGGAGATCCTCCGGGGGCACATAGCGCTTGCGATGGGGCATGGCTCAGTCCTCCTCCCGGAACGCGGCGGCGAAGTGCCACTGGCCATCCCCGGCCACGTCCCGCTGCACCAGATTGACGACGACGCGCCGCGCCTGGCGCACGCGTCCGATACTCCGCAGGGCGACATGATCGCCGTCGATCACCGTCGCATGCACCTCGGCCTGCCCCTCCCCGACCCCGACCCGACCCTCGGGCCGCGCCCCGGCGCGGAGGCGCCAGAGGCCGACCTCAAGGCCCGACTCGGCCACGGCGAAGGCTTGCGTCCCATCAAGGAGGTTCTGGGCGATGTGCGGCTCCAGCGTGGCCATGAGGAGGATGGCCGCGAGCGGCAGGGTCAGGCAGGCCACCGCCCAGAGCGCGAGGACCGCGATCATGGACCGGCCACATCCGGACGCCACGGGGGGTGCAGGGTTGCTTCGAGTTCTCGGCAATGGCGAATGAGATCCTCGAGGCCCGCCACGCTCCGCTGCTGGCGCTCGGCCCGTCCCCAGTCCTCCGCCTGGAGCTCCGCGAGGACGGCTTCGGCCCGTTCGCAAATGCGCGCCAGATGGGCGAGCACCCGCGGGAAGCGCGGCCCCACGAGGTCCTGCCGCAGCATGGCCCGGGCGCGCGCCTCTTCGAGCGCGGCCCGGGCGCGCATGTGGCGCCGGGTCGGCGCGGAGAGGCGCCGCCAGACGAGATAGGCGACCGCGAGCCCGAGCAGCATGCCGCCCATCAGGACGAGGCCGGCCTCGAGCCACGTGATCACCCCTCATGCCACGAAGGGCGCGGTCATCGGGGGCCCTTCAAAATGCCTTCTTCGGGCGGGCCCGGCTTCGCCGCCGCGGCCGCCTGCGTGGGCGTGACGATCAGGCCCGTGCGCCAGGCCACGAGGGTCCAGACATAGCTGCCCCCGCAGCCAACGAAGAACGCGAGGGCGCTCTGCTGGACGGCCGTCCAGGACTGGAAGTCGTCGAAGAGGACTTTGTTGAGGATCGGCGCGAAGATCGGGAGGAGGACCCCGCCGCACCCGCCCATCAGGAGATCGACGAGCGTCCGTCGGCTGCATGTCCGTTGGGTCACCGAGACCCGCGCCCGGAGCAGGCCGCCAAGGGCCCCCATCACGAAGAGCATCCCCGCCGTGATGGTGAGCCCCAGGACCTCGGCTCCGGGTGGCCGCGTCATGGGAGTCCATCGAACCTCGCGACCAGCGCAGCTTCCCATCCGCAGAGCGGGCAGTTGACTTCGACGGCCCCGGTGTGCTGACGGAGGCATGAATTCCCGCACCGGGGACACGCCGCCGGGACCGCACGCAAGCGCGGCCCCTCGAAGTCATGGCGCGGCCGCAGCACGACCGGCAACTCCCGCAGCAGCGGGAGGAGTCCACGCTTGCGCGCGGCATGGTAGCAGGCCCCGCAGAGGCCGCGGCCCGCGTGGCGCCGGCCCGGGTGGCAGCTCGGACGCGTCGTCATGGCGTCAGGGCGAGATTCCGCACCCGCACCTCGAGCTCGCGCTTGGAGGTCCTGGTCGGCGAGGTGTTATACACGCCGACGATGCGGACACAGTGCCGCTCGATCTCCAGGCTCTGGTCGAGCACCGTCGCGTCAGCGTCCTCGAGGAGGAGGACGAGCCGCCCCGTCCCGTCCAGCGTCCCGCGCCCGGCGTTGAGAATATTGACTTGATTGACGCTGTTGACGATAGGGTGCCCGGGATTATCGAGCGAGAAGATCGTGCAGGTGAGCGACAGGAGATCAGCGGGCAGAAGCGGGGCATCCGCCTCGGCCTCCGTCACCTTGCGCAAGAGCGCCGTATAGCGCAACGGGGTGCCCTCCGGCACCTCTTTCGGGCACACGGCCCGGCCTTCCAGAAGCCGCACCGTCATGGGCCTCCTCCTGTCTCAAACGTTTCGTCCTGGGCGACGCCGACCGCGAAGGCTTCGTCGACATGCTCCGCGATGGCGAAATTCTCGGCAAGATATGTGGGGATCGCGAACGCCTCGCCCGTGAAAAGGATCAGGATCGGCTGCGGGGCCGCCCCACTGTCGACGACCTCCGGGGCCGCGCCCGCGAGGACGAGCGCGCCCGCGGCGGCGAGGATGCCCTGGTCGAAACTCGGCACGAGGCCGAGGACGACGAGTCCGCCTGCGTCGGGCACGAGGACCCGCCCCGCCAGAATCGTGGGGGTGGCCCCCGCGGCGAGCAGAGTGCCCACTTGGGGCGTCCGCGCAACGCCCAGTGCCGCAATCGGGGCGAGGCCGGTCACGACCAGCGCGCCTGCCGCGGGCGTGAGCGACACGGCCAGGCGCGTCACCGGCGCGGTGCCCGTCAGGCTGAGCGCGCCCGCCGCGGGCGTGAGGGTGATCGGCGTCCGGAGGGCCGGGGCCTGGCCTTGGAGCGTGAGGCTCCCCGCGGGCGGGCTCAGACCGAGATCTAGGCGTGGCGCGGCCCCTGCGAGCGTGACCGTGCCGAGGGTCGGCGTGCGCAAGGTTCCGCTGACGGCACTCGGCGCGATCCCCGCGCCCGTCAGGCTGCCGGTTGCGGGCGTGATCCGCGTATCCGTCAGCCGGCCGGGGGCGACGCCCGCGAGCGTCATGGCGCCCGCGCTCGGCGTGACGTTGACCGGCGTGACGATGCTCGGCGCGGCGCCCGCTAGGGTGAGGCTCCCGACCGTGGGCGTCAGCGCGGTCTGGCCGCCGATGCCCGGCGCTTGCCCGGTGAGCGTCAGCGCGCCGACGCTCGGCACGAGGCCGACGTCACGGAGTGGCGTAACCCCGGTCGCCGTGACCGTGCCGACGCTCGGCGTGATCAGCCGGTTTTGGACGGGGACCGGGCCGACGCCGGCAACCGTCAGCGTGCCGACCGTGGGCGTGATCAGCCGGCTTTGCAGGATGGTCGGAGCCACGCCGGAGATCGCGACCGCTCCGACCGTGGGCGTGATCAGCCGGCTTTGCACCGCCGCCGGGGCGACGCCCGTCGCCGTGACGGCCCCGACCGTGGGCGTAATGAGGCGGCCTTGGACGGCGGCCGGGGCGAGCCCGGTCAGGGTGATCGTGCCGACCGCAGGCGTCGCGCTGACGGCGGCGTTGACCGTGGGCGCGACCCCCGTGAGCGTCAGCGCCCCGACCGGCGCCGCGATGAGCGTCGCGCGCAGGATGCTCGAGGCCGCGCCGCTCACCGCCAGCGTGCCGGCGGCAGGCTGGATGAGGATTCCGCTCGAGACGCTCGCCGCGACGCCCGTCGTCGTCAGCGTGCCGACCGCCGGCGTGATAAAGCGCGCCTCGACGCGGCCGGGCGCGACACCCGAGGCGGTGACTGCACCGACCGGCGGCGTGATTGTCGCGGAGGCGGCGGCGGCATCGCCGCCCACGAGGTAGAGGACCTGAATACTCGCGGCATCGCTGCCGAGGGAATAGGTAAACCCCTGCGCGTCGAGCGAGGTCAGGTCGAGTTGCTGACCCGCTGGGGCTAAGAGGCAGTTGATTTCTAGGCGCCCACAATTTGTCGACGACGACGCGAGCGTGTCGAGGTCCAGGTACCGTATGGCGAAGCGGTTCGTGCCGTCAGCCGCGCCGAGCGCGCGGTCGCCGTCCGCTTGCGTCGCCGTGGTCGCCGTCAGACCGAAGGACTGCATCATCACCACTTTCGGCGCGACGCCCGTGGTCGTGACCGAAGAGGTCGTAACCGTCGTGATGCTATCGAAGGCCCCGGCGGTCCACGTGCCGCCATAGATCGCGAGCCCATATAGGCGGACGTTTGAGGTCGTGACCGTCGCATTGACGGTGAACCCGTTGGCATCCATGGAGACAAATGTGGCGCTGACCACGTCCGCGGCATTCGTGCGGAGGTCGATGCAGCGGTCGGTGCGTTGCCACCGCTTCGTGACCATGTTGGCCGCACCGTCCGTATGGAAACTGCCGGCCACCCCCTGCGTCCCGTCCGCACACATCCACCCGGTCGTGGGCGTCGCGCTGACCGAGGAGGCGGCCAGCGTGTCGGCCGTCATCGCATTGACGCCATAGAAGATGACGCAGGCGGGGCGACCCGACAGCCCGGTCTTGGCGACGTTGCCCGAGGAGGCGCCGAGATTGAGGACGAAGGGTTCAATCGTGAGATCGCCGCCGAAGAGGATGTACTGAAGGTGGTAATTGGCGGTCGCGGGCGCGTTGGAAATATTGAACGTGAAGCCTGCGGGTGAGGCATTAAAGGACGTGAACGACGCGATGAAATCGATCGCGTTATTATCTGCGAGTCCCTGGAACACACTCCCTGAGGTGCTGGCGACCGCACCGACATCGGAATTGGCCGAGCCGTGCTCGGTCTCAAAGGCCGCATTGAATTGACTGCCCGCAGTCGTGGCCCCCATGAACCAATTTGCGGGCTGCGTCGACGTGCCCGACGCACCATTGCCCATGAAGAGCGCGCCGACGGGCGTGAAGCTCAGGCCGGCGGGCGAGACGGTTTGCGACCCCGTCGTGGAATTGAGCGTGGCCGTCCCGACGTAGACTTGGAAGGCCACGGGCTAGGCCGGGGTCGGCGTCAGGCGACGGCTCGCGCCGAGCCGGGGCGGGATCACCCTCAGACCCCTAAACGCGCTTTCAGGGCGGTCGCGGGGAAATAGGGCTCGGTCGGATCGGTGAGCAGCGTGACTTCGTGGAGCTCCAGCGACGTGAGATTGCTGGCGCGGCGCAGGCTGAGCGTCGCCCCGAAATACACGGGGTCATCCTGCGCGACCGTACTCTTGGCCCGCACCCGAATGGTTTTCATGCCGGCCCCGAGTGGCGGATCAAAATCGACGGTCGTACTTAGCGTCTTAATCCCGGCCGCCCCGGCATCGTCGATCACGGCCACTTGCTGGCTGTCCGTATCATTGAACAGTTGCCACGATTGCGTGCCAGAGCCGATCTTATTCACCCGCACGCCGAAGATCACTTGCGTCAGGCCAGCCGTCTGAAGCAATACGAGCCCTAACCCCTGCGCGGCCGCGATCGTGTCGTAGTCCGTCCCGATATTCGTCAGCGTGACGAAGCCCCCGAGGCTGATGCCGTCACGCGGCGCGACGAGGCGGTTCAAGAGCGCCAGAGCTTCTGTTTGCTCACCGGCCGACAGGCCGAGGGCTTGGCTCGCCTGACTGAGCGTCAAGAATCCGCGTTCCACTTCCCCCAGGATGGCCGCCAGCGCATGGCCCCGAATGCGCGGGCTCTCTTCGCCCGTGAACCGCTCATAGAGTCCCATCCCGCCCCCCCTTGTCGATTAACGGCAGAACCCGAGCAGAGAGAGGTTCACCGGCTCGTCCTGTCCCTTGGATCTGGCGAGTTCCCCGTCTTGCGTCGATCACACCATCGTAAAGACGCCCGTCGCCGCCGGGAGAATCGTCAGCGTATTCGGCGAGGTGATGGTAAAGGCTGCCGACGAGAGCGAGCAGTAGCAGAGCGCGAGTCCCGACGTCGTGGACCCCGAGGACTTCCGGATCAGCGCATACCGGATATTGCTCAGCGAGGCCCCGGAGGCGGTGAAGATGAGGCCGGCGGTTGTGTAGGAAAACTTGAGCTGCGTGGCCGAGGCGCCGATCGTCCAGAACGCGGCCGGGAGCGCGCGGCCGCCGGCGGCGTAGCCACCCGTCGCGCTGATTTCCGCGACGACCGACGAAAAGATCGAGATGGCCGAGAGCGACGTGATGGTGCCGGACGCGCTGTTCCGGTGGAGCGACATCTTGAACACGCCCGTGTGGAGCGTGATCTCGCCGCGCCCGATGTGGCGCTTCGCCGCCGCATAGATTTTCCAAGCCTGAGCTGCCATGGTCCCCTCCTCCGCTGTGCCCTCGGACGAGGGCGTTTAGCCGTGCGCTGCCTCGGACTCCCCTACCGCCTCCTCGAGGGCGGCCCCCGTGTGCAACAGATAGGCGAGCAAGCCGTCGCCGTGAATCTCGAGCTCGATCACATCACCCAGCATCCGGATGAGGTCGAGAAGCTCCTGCGCCTGGGAGATCATCCAGCCGTGGCAGTAGAAGATCCGCCCTCCGGGATTCGTCGTCACCGGCATGACGAGATTGGCGTCGTTCTCCGGCTGCGCATAGGCGTGATGCACGTCCCCCTCGAGGCAGGAGTCGCAGCCGTAGAGGTGAAAGCGGCGATAGCCGAGCATTCGCAGGAGCGGGATCGCCCGCAGCAGGACGGTCGACCCGCCCGGGATCGCATGCCATTCCTGGCCGTACTGCGCGGTCAGGAGGTCCTCGCTCAGCGACGACATCGCGTGGAAAAGGTAGGTCCGCTCCCACGGCAGGCCCTTGAGCACGCTCGGGTCGCACTGCGACGCGATCAGGTAGCGGCAATCGTCGACCACCGGCTTCGTGAAGCGCGCATTGAACGGGCGCGCATCCACGATGATTTGCGCGGAGGGCGTCAGCCCGTGCGCGAGCGCCCAGTTATACGCCCCATTGAGCGTCACCAGCTTTACGCCCTCCGCCCGCTTCTGGATGATCTCGGCCTCGAACGCCGCGAGCGTGGGACCGCCGCCGACGATCATGACCTCGAGATCATTCGTCGGATGCGGATGGACCTGCTGCCATCCCTGGGCGATGTTCTCCGCCACGTTGGCCCGGGCCTGCTCGGTCTCCACGTTCAGGACGCCCGTCTTGACGATGTCGCGCCCCGAACTCCAGGCCGAGACGTAGAACTGCGCCCACGTCTCCCCGCGCTGCGACCAGTGAATCACGCAGTCGTGCTCCGCGAGCTTGTGGAGCCACCAGGCGAACGGCTGCACGGTCAGATGGAGCGACTCGCCGATGAGGGCGCCACAACTATCCTCGACGGTGCTGATGGAGAAAAAGACGTGTTGCGCGGCCTTGAGGATGTGATCGAGGACGAGGTCGACGCGGTCGGGCGGGATATGCTCCATGACATCGGAGCAGAAGCCGTACTCGGCGACGACCGGGAGCGGCTGCTCGAGGTCGGCCTTGACGAACGTGAGCGCGTGCGCCTGCGTCGTCAGGGCCTCCTGGAGCTCGGGATCAAGGCAGTTCCGCACAAAGTCGACCATGGTCACCCGGAGGCCCCCCAGGAGCGCCAACATCAGCGCGCCGCGCCCCGTGCCGCAGCCGAAATCGATCACGTGGGCGCCGCGCCGCGGCCGCGCCTGGCGGAGAAAATCCTGCGCCGTCGTCTCCCCCGGCGCGACTTTGCGATACTCGGGCATGGCCCACAGGCGGCCGTACTTCGCCGCTTCCGGATTGCCCTGCCCCACCTGGACCTTGGGCGGTGCGCCTTCCATCGAGGAGTTGGCGGTCGTCATGAGTCCTTTCCTATGCCGTGGTGGATTCTTTAGCGGCCACTGCCTGCTTTGTAGCGGTAAATCCAGTACTGAACAGGCTTGACGCTGCGCCCGACGTAGACGAAGACGTTATTCTTCGGGTCGTAGCCCAGCGCATTGCCTGAGACCACCCGATCCGTGGGCGCGGGCTCCCACTCCCATGCCTTCGTGTCCACGTTGAAGAAGTACACGCCCCGATTCTGCCCGGTGGTGGCGTCGATCAAGGTGCCGAGGCCGCCGCTGCTACTGCCGTAGCCGTTATCATTCGGAATCATGAGCACGCGGTTCTTGGTATCGAAGGCGAGGTGGGTTTCAAAGTCACCGCCGCCGAAGTCACTATGCGGGGCGACCCATGTGGTCGGCATCGGCAGCATCTCGACGATGCGCTTTTCGTCGATCGACCACTTGACGAGGGCACGCTTATAGCGGGCGATGAAATAGATCATTCGCCCCTGCACGTCGATCGCCGACTGATCGTTCCCCGGGTCCCACGAGCCACTCGGTGCGCCCGTGAAACTGAAGTGGAGACACTCGCTTGCCGAGCCGTCGAGCGGGATGATTTGCATGCCGCCGCTGTTGCAGAGATTGGTATTGCGATACACCTTGTCCGTCACCGGATCCAGCACCCCAAAGTGCGTGTGGAGATCCCCGCCCCAGCCATAGCCCGGCGTCGCCCCGGGTGGCGTGCTGATCGGCTTCGGCCCGTTCCAGACGGCCCACGTATTCTTGTCAAAGTTGAACACGTAGGCGCGTTTTTCCGTCGCCGAGACATACGCGGCGTACTCCGGCGAGGCGAGATAGGCTTGGTACTCCGGTGAGGCCACGTACTCGCTGTACTCTGGCGTCCCCGCTGCGGGCTTGGGTTTGACCGTCCCGTCCGGCGCGGTATAGGTCGCCGGCTCGGGCGGCTTCACATCGGTCACGCCAGGACAGCCGCTCGCGCCGCCGCCGTAGTAGGCCGGTGCTATGTAGCCTTCATCGCGCTTCGGGTCATAACCCCATGTCACGTCATCCGGGCGCGGAGCCATGAGCACCCACCCGGAGGGCGGGCACTTGCCATGGAGCCGTTGCCAGACGGTGCTCATGGCAAGGTCGAGCGCGAACACGTTTTGGCCGGTATAGCTATTGCCGCTCCCGTCCGTGCCATCGCCACCGGCCAAGACGAGGCGGCCCCGCTTGCTGTCGAAGGCGAGGCGCGCGTGCTTGGACTGGCCGAGGACGGTAAGCGGAAAGCCCGTCCACGTCCGATCGAGCACGTTGTCGAGTGGCCCGCTGCTCTGTGGCACGAAGGTCGCCGTACAGGTCAGGGCATTGGCCGGCATCGGGAAGCTCGCCGCACAGGGACTCGGGCTCCAGCCTTGGAACGTGAAGCCTTGCGCGGGCGTCGCAGCCAGTGTCACCGCCGCGCCCGCCTCATAATCCCCGCCGCCCGTCGCATTGCCCTGCCCGACGATGTCGATGGTCAGTCGGTAGAGGGTCGGCTTGAGGGTGAACGTCTTGGTACACGTCAGCGCATAGGCGGGCATCGCGAACGTATCAGCGCAGGGCGCAGGCGTCCACGGCCCACTGCTGGACGTGCTATCCGGTTGCGACAGCAACGTCACCGGATCGCCTGCCTTGTAGGTCCCATCCCCGCCCACTAAGCCGTCGCCGGTCCCCACCTTCGTCACGACCAACTGATAGGCGATGACCGTGACCGGGGGCGGACAGACCGGACAGTTGAATACGAGAAACTCGACGGAGCTCTCCGCACTGTTCCCTGCCGCATCGAGCGCCCGGACGCCGAGCGTGTGATACGAGCCGTTCGGCAAGGTGGTCGTGTCGATGGCCGTGCCCGTGATGGGCTCGCCGTCAAGCGTCACTGTGGTGCCCGTGACGCCGACATTGTCCGTGACCGTGCCCTCGATCGGCAGCGCGCCACTATAGACTTGCGGCTTGCCGCTGGGGAGCAGGGCCGGGCTCGTCAGCGTGATCGTGGGCGGCTGCGTATCCGGCGGCGGCGGTGGCGCGCATCCAGGCAGACTGAAGTCGGGACGGAACGACCACACGTTGCCGAGGTCTCCACTGGGCGGCAGCTGGGTCGCGCTCTGCTTGTCACTCGTCACGATCGCGAACAGATCGCAGCCGTGCGCAAAAAACTTGTTCCACATCCCGTTCGTGAAGGGACGCGGCGGGAGATTGCTCGTGGCATTGGTCGGGGTGATCCGCGTCCAGGCGCAGGCGACCGCCGCCCCCCGCCCGCACAGGTTGTCATCGAGCAGGACGAAGATCGCCGCCCGCTCGCCCGTCACCGTACCGCCCGCCGGGTTCGGGATGGACACGCTCGCCTTGCCGAGTCCGACGAGGCGCAGGCGGTTCGCCTCATCACGGCCCGCCACGATGAAGCCCGGGGCGGCGAGATTCTCGAGTCCCTCGCCCCCCGTCGTGGTGATCGTCTGATACTTGGTCGTGGAGGCCGTCGCGTAATCGGCGTACTTCAGGCGCGTGCCCGGCGTACCCCCACCGAAGAGGAGATAGACGCGCCCAGCCGCCTCATCAATCGCCGCCGAGGTGCCGGTGCCGGGGCCGGTCGTGGTGAAGAGTTGGATATACACGTCGGCGACGGGTTCCCACTCGTAAGCTCCGGCCGACCCCGCCACGAAGGCCCGCTGCCGAGTCCCGTTCCACGCCATGACCGTGCCGTAGCCGCCCGGCCGCAGTTTCCGCTCGGTGTAGGCCGTCGCGGCGGTCGCCTGCGTCGGATCGTAGAGAAACGGAGTTTCCGGGGATGACTTCCCCGCACGGCTCCAGTAGATGCCCCCGGAGCTTGCGCAGAGGCCCGTCGCGGCACCGCTCGTGATGCAGACTTGCGTGCCGTATGAATGCACGGCCGCCGGCGTCCCGTCCGCATACTTGACGAGAAAGTTATCGTCGGTCGGGTTGGCGCTCGTCATCGGCGTCGCATTGGGCGAGGCCGTCGTCAGCCGTGACCACGTCCTCGTGGCCGGATCAAAGGCCGCGCCCCCGTTCCAGCAACCATCCGCATGGCCGCCCGTCCGGTAGACCAGGAACTGCTTACGCCCCGCGTGATACGCGCCGGAGTTCCACGCCCCGAGAATCGCCCCCACGCCGGACGAGGGATTGCAGAGCCGATGCTCAGCATCGACCCCACTGGTCTTCGCCCACTCTGCGAAATTGCTATTGGCGTGTTCGGTCCAGGTGTTCGGCATCTGCGCCCAGGCGAGCGACGGCCAGAGCACGAGCACGACAAGCACTCGGCATGATCGCAGCATTGGCCTGTTCCTCATGGATCGGTCGTCAGCTCAGCCCCGAGGACCGCGGCATCTTGGACGACATGCCAGACGGGCCCGACTTGGGTGAGATCCTCGATGTTCACCGGCCCCTGGTTCTTCGCGATGACCCGATCGTCTTGCGGGACGACGGATGTCGGTAGCGCTTGGAGTAGCCCGAGGTTTACGAGGTCGGGATCAGCGCTCGGGAAGTCCGCAGCGGTCGCATCCAGCGTCGGGACGCCGTGGGCATCCCAGGCCCGGATGAACTGATGCCCGGCCTCCGTCTCTGCGGGGTCGTAGAAGAAATCCGGGCGCAGGGTCTGCAAGTTCCGGAGGAGGAACTCCTGCAAGGCTGGCGCGTAGGTCGGATCTCCCGACACGATGACGTCACCAGCCCCACTGAGCACGACGGTCGAGGCGCCCGTCGTCACGTTCGTCAGGAGGATGTCGACCACGTCCGGGCCGCCGGGCGAATCTTGATGATCGTGGACCCAGAGGAGATGCGTGCCATTGAAGCCCAGCACCACGAACACGCCATCCGTCTCTGGGCTATTGACGAAGGTGTTGTGGCTCACGGGATGGGTCACGCCTTGCGTGCCGTGGAAGTTCGGGGTGAGCGGGGCCAGCGCGGTCGTCGTCTGGGCGGCGAGATCATGGAGAAACAAGCCGTAGCTCTTCGCGGGGATCAGCGTCGTCGCCGTGTCGCGCACCTCAAGCTTGACCTTGACGAGGACGAGCCCGAGCGGGAACCCGCTCGCGGTGGCCCGGCGCGGCAAATAGGTGCCGCTCATGAAGTAGCGCTTCCGCTGCCAGATGCGTCGGCCGGCGAAGGTCGCCCGGATGCTATGCGTCTGCGAGGCGTTGCCGCTGCCGTCGATCGCGCGAATCTTCGACGGTCCCACCGTGAGGGTGCTCGTCTCCTGCCCGAACAGATTGGTGAGGTCGAGATAGGGCGTCCGCGTGGCGTCGAATTCGTCATAGACATAGGAGGCGACGCCGGGCAGCGCCGCATTCGTGAAGTCGCTGACGAGATCGGTGTAGGTGAAATCGAGCGGGGTCGTCCCCACGGACCAGCCGTCGAGGAGTTGGCCGTTCTTGCCGGTATGCGCGAAGGTCGGCAGGCTCGCGATCGCGCTCGTCGCCACGTTGCGATACGTATGCAAGCGTGTCAGTTCGGTCTGGACATTCTGGACGATCGTGTCGCGACACGTCTTAAAGAGGACGACGCCCGACGTCACATTGACCACGAAGACGTGGGTGCCGAAGGTGCCGACCGTCGAGTTGAGGCCGCCATCCGCGGCGAAGCCGGGCCGCTCGACGCTCCCCGAGTTATCGCTCTGCTCGATCGGATCGCTGAAGACGGCGGGCGCCGCGGCGGGGACGATCGGCAAACTCTGGAGGCGCGCCGACAGGACGAAGAGGAGGTCGAGCCGGTCGTCGAGCTGGATGTCGGTGATCAGGATGTGGGGCGAGGTGAGCAATTCGACCGCACTGCGCGTGAGGAGGAGCTGACCGTTCGCGCTCTGGCTGCCGCTGATCGCATTCGGTGCCGCCTCGCTCAGCGTGCCCGCCGAGCCATTGATCCCGTCCCAGCTCATCGTCCAATACTTTTCCTCGCCGGTCAGCGTGAAGGCGCTCTGGGCGGCGACGAGCGGGAGATTCTGGTCCAAGGGCTGCTCATCGCGGACAATCGTGGCCACCGCGGGCGTCGCGCCGCGGACCGTGTTCTCTGCGCCGGCAAGCGTACAGATGTAGTAGTGATGCGCCGCCGTCGCCACCACGAAGGCATCGGAACGCGTGCCCCATTTGACATAGACGGGATCCGCATCCAGCTGCGTCCGGAGCTCGAGGTTCGTCACCTGCTGGTCATTCCGGAACCAGACTTCCACGCGCCCCGATGGGGCCGCCGTGGCAATGAAGAGTTCCTCGACGACAGCGCCGACCACGGGAATCGGTGGGCTATCGACCCCGGTCCGGCGCGCCTGGTTCATCATCGCGACCTGGGGCGTTCCATTGCGCCACATGACAGCCACGGACTCGCCCGCACGGAGGGCCACCTTGCCGGTGACCGGGATCCATGTATTGACGACGCGAACCCAGCCGTCACTGCGCACCGCTTGAATCACCTCGAGCGTTTGCCGACGCTTGTGATCGGCGAGCGCCTCGATGTAGCCAGCGGCCGCGACTGTAAAGGGCGGGAGCGGGGTCGTCACGCGGCGCCCCCGTGGACGATATAGCGTCCATCCTTCGTCCGGGTCACCCAGGCGAGCTCCTGCGCGCGGAGCGGCTCCTCCGTCGCCATCGCGGCCTCCACGGGACGCCCGTCGACGATGGCGACGACGCTCCCATCCTCGCGCACGGCCTGAATCGGCGCCGGCGCGGCGAGCGCCCCGCTCGCGCGGGTCTCGACGACCTTCTCGATGAACTTCTGGAACTCGCGCACGAGGCTCTCGTCCATCAGGCGGGGTGCTCGTACCAGACCGCGCGCAGCATCGCGAGCGACCGGCGGGCCGGAATGTCATGGTCGAGGATGCGGGCATACACGAGCGCATTGCCGGTCGTAATCGTCGTGAGCACCGTGCCATCCTCGTCCCGATCCACGATCCCTTCGATCTGGGCGATCGTCCCCGGTCGGAGCCAGGGCATGGCGAGCGCCTCAAACTCGATCACGCACTCGTAGAGCCCCGAGGCTTCCTCGTGCTGGGCGCGGATATAGGCCAGATCCTCCGCGCTCATATGTGGACTGCCGGCGCTCGCCGGGTCGCCGTCGGCCGCGAGATGAATCGCGGCCCGCAGCGGGGCCGTGATCACGCCCGCGGTGTCGGCGCCGAGCGGTTTCGTCGGCGGCCGATTCGGGCCCCCGGGGCGGTGCCCCGAGGCCGGCGTCACGTCGCCGGACTTATAGATCGGGACGAACTGGCCGACGATGATGCCTTGGCTATCGCGGGCTTCCTGGTAACCGTAGACCGAGGACTGGATCTGATACGTGAGGGGCCCGGTATCCTGGTAGACCTTCACGATGTAACTGTCGGGGACGAGCTCGTTGACCCCCTCGCGCGTGCGATTCTTCTTCTTGAGCGTCGTAACGGCGCTCAGATAGTTGTCCTCGTCGTACGTGTAGTCGGTCCGGTCCTGGGTCAGGAGCGTGAAGACTTCATATTCGGTCCCGGCCGAATCGGTCTTGACCTGCCACGTCTCGGTCTGCCCGAGCTCTTCGATGCACATCGGCGAGTTCGTCGGGCCCTTGGCGTCGTAGGTGAATTCTTGATAGGTAAATGTCTTCGTCTCGCGCTTGGCGAGCCGCTCCTTGCCATTGGTCGTGATGTATTCTTCCTTGACCGTCCGCAGGAGCACCTGGTTCGGGATCTGATACGTCGAGCGGATCTCCACGCGGGTTTGGCGGGTGCCGGTCAGTGGGTCATTGCTGACGGTCCCCTGCCGCTGCTCCATCGTGCCCGGCGTGAAGGTGACGCCACCCTCCGGGTCCACCGTGCGCTCGAACGGCACGATCTCGATGTTCTGGCTGAACACGCCAGAGATCGTCAGCGGCGTAAAGGCGTTCGGCGTCGCCCCGGCTTCCTCCCGCCCCGTCAACGTGAGATCGGCATAGAGCGGGAGCCGGCGCTTCCGAATGTTGATCGGCGAGGTGACCTTGAGCCGCGGTGGCGGGGCGGTCGCGTCGATCGTCAGGACGTAGTCCGCGGTCGGCGGGAAGGCGCGGCGCGACCGCAGATAGACGGTCGTCCCGTCGACGAGGATGTCGACGCGTGAGGGCTCGACGGAGCACCACGGGTCAATGAGTCGCTGGAGGATATCGAGGCAGCGCCCGGTGGCGTCGAAGTCTTCCCAGAGCTCGTAGTCGCGGCACTGCCAGGCACAGGTGAGCGCGACGCCCGCGGCGACGCCCGCAAAGTCCACGACCTCCGCCGCCACCTGGCTCGCCCGGAAGATCCCCACGACCTTGGGCGTCGTGATCGTCCCGCTCTGGGTCGGTTTCTCGGGCGCGCGCGCGTAGAGCTTCGCATACTCCCGGTGAAGGAACTTCGCCGGGCCCCAGCCCTTGAGATGGCTCGTCACGCCGGCCTTCTGGACTTCCAGACGGTACTCATCGATGGGCCCATCCGTGATGGCCTGGATCACCTGCGGCGTCCCCGCCCCGTCGAGAAAGCCGATCGCCAGGCTCACCACCCGATTGGGATCGACGCTCTGATACTCGGTCGCGCCGACCACGCTGCACTCCCACTGATCGACGGGCTCCTGGAGCGACGAGTCGATGCGCGCGGTCTCAAAGACGAGGTCGCTCATGACGCGGTCACCCGCGCCCACGGCCGCTGCGGGTCGTCCTCATACGCCGCCTCGAGGCCCACCTGGTAGACCACCCAGTCGAGGCGGAGGCGCGCCAGCAGCTCGTCGAGCGACCACTCGAGCGGGAGCGTCCCGCCGACGATCGGTTCGGCGGCGCCGACCTCCCAGTCGAGCTGGAGGAGGGAGAGGAGCGCGGCGTCGGTCTCCCATGTGAGCTGGAAGAGGAAGCTCTCGGTGCGGGTCGGGGCGAACCCGAGGAGGGTCAGCGCGCCCGCGGGCACCGCGCGCACCGAGGAGGGCGCCACCGTCGGCGCCACGCCCGTGAGACTGAGCTGCCCAGCGGCGGGCGTGATCGCGACGCCGCCGGTCACGGTCACGACGGGCGCGACCCCCCCGAGCGTGAGCGTCGCCGCCGCCGGCTGGCGGGTAACGGGGAGGACCGAGGGCGCCGCGCCGCTGAGCGTCAGGGTGGCCGTGGCGGGGACGAGCGCGCCCGTCTCGACGGACCCCCATTCGGCCTCGCCCCATTCGAACTCGCCCCATTCAGCGGACGGCGACATGGCCTAGCTCACCAGCCAGTCGAAGATGTCTTCTTCAAACTGGCCCGCGCTCCCATCGACGTTCCCGAAGAAGCCGATTTCATCCGGGCCGCCCGCCATGAAGGAGGTGCGTCCCACGCTCAGCTCGGTCAGGTAGTAGAGCCCATCGCGCGAGGCGGTGAAAAAGAGATTGGTGCCGTTATCCCGAATGCGGATCCAGAAGGGCGCGAGCGAGCCGAGGATCGAGCCCTCCAGCGTGGCGTTGGCCGGGTTCGAGCTGAAGGTCGAATCGTTCGTGAAATTGACGACCTGAAATTGGTTATTGGTCGAGAGGCACTGGAAGAGGTGGAGCTTCCCCGTGCTGCTCTCGCGAAAGAACAGGCCACCATAGCGGGACGACGAGCCGGAGTCCTTGTACTGGATCACCGCGTCGACCTGATAGGGCGTGCCGGGCGCGCTCATCCCGCGGCGGCGCACGTTCGTGCCGGTGCTGGGACAGGTCAGGCGCGTGAAGCCGAAGGTCGTGTCGATCGCCGCGCCGCCCTGGTTGCCCCACGCAAAGCTCGCCGAGACGGGATAGACGACTTTATGGATCGGGCCCCAGCGGTCTGCGCCACTGACGCCGGCGGCACCGAACACTTCCGAGCCGGTCGGCGTCTGGATCCAGCGTTCGGCGACCTGCCGGGACGCGACGATCTTGACCGTCTCGCCCGCGTTCGCATTGGCGTCATTGAATTCGGCCCCGCCGGTGAACGTGGTGCCGGACACGGAGTCGACACGATAAATCGTCTTCCCCGCATTCCCGAGGCGTACGCGGAAGACGCCGCTCGTGGGGAACCCGGAGGCGCTCGCGACCGAGATCGAACTGCCGCCCGAGGTATAGCCCGACGCCAGCGTCGTTTCCGCGAGGTTCGCGAATTGCTCGACGGCCATGGCTTTAGCCCTCGGTCACGGCCAGATTGACCGTGCGGGGATTGCCGACGGCCGAGGCATTCGCCGGAATCACGCGATTGAACCAGAAATAATCCGACTCGCCGACCTTGAGCGTCCCGGCGGCTTGCCCGAGGAGAAACGCGGCGGTGGCGGTGTCGAGTCCGGCGGGCGGCGTGCCATAGGTGGGCCCCGCGCCCCCGGTCGTGTTCTCGACCGCGGGCGTCCCGCTCGTCGCGGCCGCCCCGGTGTCGGCAAAGGTGATCGTCGCGCCGCTGCCGATATCGGCGATCTGGGTCGTCGCCCCGTAGGTGCCCGGCGTGGCGGTGCGGTAGACGAGATAGCCGGTCGCGCCGGTGACCGCGAGCCAGTTGATCGTGACGGTCTGGGTCACCACCGTGACCGTCGCCGTCACCTCGGTGGACGCGATCGTGCGCCCCGTGCCCTTCTTGGCGACGACGACGTACCCGTAGGTGCCCGTGGCGCTGAAGCTGCCGCCGCCGGCCGTGACCGGCGCGGTGAGCCCCCAAGGGGGCGAAATGGTATCGGGGTCCGCCATGATCCGCGCCTGGTCAAAGCCGTCGCTCCCCAGTGCGGAGGCGAGCGCGAGCTGGACGGCGGGCATGCTCGCGGCGAGGCCCAGATCCACGTCGCCCACGTTCTTCAGGCCGAATTTCTGCGCGGTCCCCGTCGCGCCCGCGAGCAACTTCGGCAGCGTCTTCCCCGTAATGACGGTCGCCCCATCGGCGTCGTAGTAGATGACGAACTTGGCCATGGCCTACTCGAGGACGCCGAGGAGCGTCACCGCGCTGCGGACGCGGAGGACGAGGCTATAGTTCCAGAGATCGGCCGCGAAATGCGTGGGGGCAAAGTCCACGATGCGGACCATGCAATCGTTGCCCATCCAGTCCTGATAGGCCACGGTCGCCCCCGCGCGCTGCAGGGCGCGGATCGCCACGACCTCCGTCTGCGTGATCTGGCCATTGGCCCCGCTGCCGAGCTCGAGTACGAGATCGCCGACCGGCATGTCAAACCACTGGGAGCCGCTCCACCCGCCCGGCCCGTCAAAAAAGGTCTCGCGCGGCGGCCAGCGCTGGGCCAGCGCCCCGGGCCCGGCTGAGAGCGTCACGCCGCCGAGGATCGCCGTCTCCATCACATCCGCCGCTGCGCGTCGGCGAAGGCGCGGGTGAGCTGGCCCTGGACCATGTCGGCGAGCGAGGCGCCGAGCTTCGACTTGCCGGTCTCGACGATGGTGAGGAGCTGATCCATCGTGTCTTGCATGAGCGCGGGGACCTGGCCGAGGCTGTCCGCGAAGCTGCCTTTGATGCCCGCGAGGGCATCCGTCACCTGGGTGGAGAGCGTGGCGATCTGATCCTGGGCTTGGCGGAACTGCTCCGCGCCCGTGAGTTGGCCGGGAAACTGGGTTGGCGTCGTCCCAGCAATATTGGTCGCGAGACCCAACCCGCCGAATTGCTGGAGCTGCTCCTGAAAGGGCTGCTGCTGGAGGGCCTGCTCAAGCTGCCGCTGATTGACGGCCTGCCCAGCCTGAAATTCCTCGAGCACTCGCTCATTCTCGCGGCGCCGCTGATCGAGATCCCGCTGGAGGCTCACGCGACTGACTAGGCTGAACTCATTGACCGCTTGCTGCCCGGCCCCGGTGCCGACGCCGCGGAGGGCTTCGGCCAAGAGGTTCCGCGCCTCCGTGCGCAGCTCCGTCTCTTTCGCGATCGACTTCTGGAGGAGGGCAATCCGGTCGGCCGCATCCTTGATGGCGAGCTGGCGCAATTCGGCGGCCGTCTTGATCTCGATCGCGGCCCGGTCCGCCGCGCCTTTGCGGGCGGCCTCGGTGATCTGCCCCTGAATGTCCTGGATCTGGCTCAGGAGCGTGAGGCGCCGTCGCTCGACCTCTGGCGTCGACGGCAGGCCCGAGAGCGTCTCCAATTGACTCTGGGCAGCCGCCTGGCGGCCCCCGAGGCCCCGGAGCTGCGCCGTCGCGGCGGCCTGGACGGCCTCGACCTCCGCTCGCGCGGTCGCCACGGCCTGTTCGCGCCGAGCCGCATTGGTCTCGCTAATGTCATTGAGAATCCGGCCTTGCGCGCCCGCGATCTCCTGGGCGAGGCCCTGCTCCGCCTCGCGGAGCTGGCCCACGGTCTCGAGCTCGAGCCGCCGCCGGCGGGCCTGCCGCTCCTGCTCGGCGGCATCGGCCACGCCTTCCTGGGTGGTACGGTCGCGCTCGAGTTGCTCGCGGAGGTTGGCGGTCTCGGCCACGAGCTGGCGGAGGTCCTCGATGCCGCGCTGATTCTGCTGCTGGCGGCGCTGCCCGCTGAGGAACAGTTCCTTGTCGAGGTTCAGGAGCTCTTGCTTAAAGGTGATCTCGACGGATTCCGGGGTCGCGCCGGAGACGGCAAGCTCAGCCGCGCGACGGCGCTCCTGATCGGCCTTGAGCGCTTCCTTGGCCAGTGCATTGGCTTTCGCCTGCTGCTCCTCGATCGCCTTGGCCCCGGCCTCCGCCCCCGCGAGATCGCCGCGCGCCAGGAGGTCCGCCTGGCGGAACTGGAGCGACTGAAACTCCGTGGCCGCGCCGGCGGCGAGGAGCTTCCGCTGCTTCTGGCCTTCCTCGAAGTCGATCACCGCGAGCCGCCGCGCCCGGACGCGCGCCGCGTCCTCCTCCGCCGTGCTCCCCGAGAGGGTCTCCGCGAGGGCCTGCTTGGTGTTGAGGAAGGCCACGGAGAGATTGCTCAAGAGGCCGCCCAAGCCCCCCTGCTCGGCCATGCGCTGGCGCTCGACCATGATGTCGAGCTGGTTGTTGTACTGCGTCAGCGCGGCGGTGAGCGTGCCGACGTCCATCGCCTTGAGCGTGGTGTTGAGCCGGACCTGCTCGTCGGCGGCCGCGCCCACGGCCGTGGTGAGTTGGTCGAAGAGCGCGATCGCGCCCGCCACGCCGCCGAGCTGAGTCAGGGTCGAGCCAGCGGCCGTCCGCACCTGGTCGAGACTCGTCCGCGTCCGCTGGAGATTGCCGAAGGCGTCCTCGAGGCCCTTGGCGGTGCCGACGTCCGCGCGGGGCCCGACGAGGGGCTCCGAGAGAATGGCCTTGGCCTTCCGGCTGAAGGCCGTGAGGCTCGCGAGTGCGCCCTCGGTATCGAAGCCGAGGGTTAGCTTGGCGTCAGCCATGCTCCGCCCCGGCGCGCGCGGCGCTGCTGCTGGAGGCCCTCCCAGGAGGTGATCGGGCGGCTACGACGCGGACGGCGGCCCTGCTCCACGAAGCCGTGGGCCTCGGGAACCAGGGCCAGCTGGTGGACGACCTCGGCCCACGTCATAGACTCCATCAAGTCCCGGTAGGAGTCTCCGGGATAGAAGCGGCGGTAGAGGGCGAGGACGCTGCCGACCGTGGCGGGGTCGCCGTCGCCTCCTCGCCCATCGGAGGGCGGCCCGTGCCCTCGGTGGCGAGCCGCACCAGCTCGTCGACCTCGTTGCGGGAGAGCTCATCCGCCGCCGCCGCGGGCAAGGCCGAGACCCACGTCGCGCCGTCCCACGTCCCGCCCACGAGAATCTGCAAGACGGCGAAATGGCGCTGAGTCATCGGCAGTTCCTCGTCGGCCTGCGTGAAGACGGCGACGAGGTGCTCGAAGGTACGGAGGCCCTTCAGATTCCGCGCGTGCGGGACGGTCCAGGCCCGCCCGCAAGCCCAGAAGGTCGCGACGGGCGCGGCGGGCAGGAACGCGGCCATGTCGGCGCCGTGCGGCGTGCGCGCCTGGCCGTCGCGGCGCCCACCCGCGAGATAGCGCCGGAGGGCGTCAGGATCGCGCGCGGGCGTGCTAGCCGACACTGTAGAACTCCTTGGTCGTGGGATCCATCCAGACCTGGAAGGTCAGGAGCAATTCCTGCTGCTCCTGGCCGAACGTCTGGGTGACGGTCCCGGGCTTCGGGGAGGCGAGGGGGAAGACGAAGATATCCTCTGGGAGGAGGCTCTCCTCGCCGTCGACCAGGCGGACCACGCGCAACTCTTTCGCGATACTGCGCTGGCGCTGCCCGATCTTGTTCTTGATCGTGACCGTCGACCCGGCGATCTCCGAGTTGGGGATCGCGAGGGCGAGCTTTTCCGGGCTGACCTCGACAACCGGGCACCGGACCGTGCAGCGATGGCCGGTCAGGACTTCATCGACCGGGGTGTCACCCGTCTGGCCGGCCAGGAGCTCGACCGAGCGGCTCTCGTCCTCGATCTCGACGGGCGTCCGGAAGCTCAGATAGCCCAGATGGACGCTATCGAAGAACACACTCGCCGGCGCCAACCGGAGCAATGTCGGATCGGGCATCGTCGTCTCCTCTTACGCGGCCGGGCGCGTGAGCCTACGGGGTGCTGTCGACCGCGAGGCGGATCTGCACCGTCGCCGCCGTCGCGCCCGCGTTCGTGAGAAACAGACTCGTGATGTTTGCCGTGAAGGGATTGACCACGCCGCCGGTGCTCACCCACGTGAAGGGCACATTGGCCTTGAGCGTGAGCGTGTCGACCGGCGTCGCGGCGTTATTCGTCTGAAACGAGACATCCTGATCCGACAGGATGAAGAGCGACTTCAGCGACGCGAACGCGAGGGTCAGCGCGACCGGATGGTCCGTGGTCGTCGGTGGGACGACGATGTCGCGGTTATCCTCCGCATCCGCCACCGAGGCGACGGAGCCCTGGACGGAGGCGCCGCCCGCCGAGCTGAAGATCGTCCGAATCGTATGCGTAAACGCCATGGCGGTCTCCCCCTGACATCGTTACGGCGCGGGCAGTGTGGTCGGTGCCCACGGCCGGAGTCGCACGGTCACCGGCTGAATGAAAAGCGCGTCGGTCGAGAATTCTCCGGTATCGAGGCCCTGCGGCCGCTGGGTGATGTCGATCCCGTCCATCGCCGTCCTGAAGAGCGTCCAGTTCTGATGGAGCGTCATGAGGACGTCGTCGAGCAGGCGCCAGCGCCACGTGTCCGCCGTGGCCGTGTCGTCCCCCCGAATCACGCCGTAGATATCCACCAGAAAGGCCTTCCGGTAGGCCAGGGCCGCCCCTTTGATGCCGGCGCCCTCGAGGGTCGAACCGGAGGCCGCCACCACGTAGAGGCGCGGCAGCTCGTCGCGATTCATCTGCTGCCCGGGCGGCGGGAGCGGCCAGCCGACGACGCTCGGGGTCTGGGGATACGTCCAGCCCCCGGGCCGCTCGCCGCTGAGATCGCTCAGGATCTCGCGGAGCGCCGCCAGGGCGAGGACCTCGGGCGGCTCCTTGATCATGACGCATGCGCACGCTCGAGAAATTGCACCTCGTGCCGATAGTTCTTCGCGAGGTTCTCCTTGGCGTGCGCGAGGAGCGCGCCCATGATCTTCGCGTTCGTGAAGACGAACGGCAGCGAGGGGCCGAAGAGCTCCGTGATCGGCAGGCCCGGCGCATGGGGCGGTAGGCCCTTGCGCGAGCGGGACTTCCCCACCCGCTTGAAGATCCCGACGTGCCCGCTCGCCATGCGCGCGATGAAGGCCCCGGGCACCGCGCCCTTGCCGGTGGGGCGCCCGCGAAGCTTCCGCTGCCGGGTGAAGTCGTAGAGCGGAATGCGCCGCCCCGTCGCTTGGAGCGTGGCCGTGGGCCGACCAAACACGGCGCGCTCCACGCTGAGCGACTGGGCGATGACGCGCTGGGGGAGCCCGGTATCCTCGGCGATGGCCCGCCGGGCCTCGGTCTGGGCCGTGGCGATGGTCCGATTCAGGGCGCGCACGCGCGCGCGCACTTCCTTCTGGCCCAGGTTCTTCAGCGCATCGTCGAGGCCGAGCGTATCGAGCCGGACGACCACGGTCGCCATCAGTCGCGCACCCGCGCGTGATGGACTTCGGGGTCGAGATCCTCCACGAGGTCCACGGTGTAGCTCGTCGGCGTCGCGCCGAGCACGAAGCCTTCCGGGGCGAGGATCGTGCTGCCCACGGGCAGGAGTGGCACCGCGCTCCGTCGGACGGCGACGCGGCGCCGATAGTCGGTGATTGCGGGGTCCGCCGTCGCTTCCTGCACGAGCTGGAACGGGGCTTGCCCGATCACGGTCGTCTCCACGGCGACCCCGCCCGCGGGCGTGACCGTCGCCGGCACCCCGAAGGCCGAAAAGGCCGGGTCGAGCGAGGGCCGGAGATCGGGCACGCCGGGGCTCGAGCGGAACCTTTAGGCGAGCGCCGCGCCGAGGTTGACGCCGGTGAGAAACACCAGCCCGGTCGCCGAGGGATTCGCCGCCACGCGATAGGCCACGCCCGCCCGGAAGTTCCCGGTCGTGACGGTGGTGAATCGCTTGTTGGTGTCGTCCCAGTTCACCTGCTGGCCCTCGGTCCAGGCCTGCGCCGAGAGCTTCGCGTGCTCGACGACCCCCCGGATCACGCCGGTGAACTGCGCCCCGTTCGCCGCCGTGATGGCGGGAATGACCAGGAGGTCGCCGATCTTGACGCCGGTGCCAGCCGTCACGTTGGCGGGGGCCGTAAAGGTCGGGTTCTCGCCTTCCTGAGAAAATGTCTTCATTTCCTCTCCTTGGGCTCCCTTCGGCTAGGCGCCGACGTTCTTGTAGATGGCCCGCCAGTCGGCGGCCTTGAAGGCAACATCGATGCGGCACCGGAACTTCATGCCGTCCACGTCGAAGCCTTCCATCTGGGTGACCAGCGGGCCCTCTTGGCCGTCGAGGATCCCGTGATAGAGCACCGGGGCCTGGGCGACGTCGGTGGCCAGATACCAGCTCACCGCGCTGTTGACGTCGAGCCGTGGCTCGACCACCGTGACGAGCGGCGTCCGCCCGCCGGCGGTGAACGGGTTGACGCTGCCCGAGAGCGCGGGCGTGATCTGCGTGACGAACTGGTCCGCGATGGTCTCGAGCGCGGCGGGCACGATGAGATAGCGGGGCGTCAGGTTGAGCGGCGTGACGCCGTCGATCCCCTTCTGGTTGCGCAGGGCCGCCCGGCCCACGCCGAGCGCGGCCACCGAGATAACCGTGCCGGTCGAGGTCAGGTTAAAGTGCGGCGCCGCGAGCGCGTTGCCGCCGAACAGGGCATTGCCGTCGCCCATGGTCGGGTTGCTCGTGATCTGCGCCCAGGCCAGATCGGACTCGATGTCGCGGGCCTTGCGTCCGAACGCGGCGGGCACTTCCCCGAAGGCGTTGAGGTCGTCATTGATGAGCGCCTGCCGGGTGATCCCGAACATGCGCCCATACGTCTTGAGCTGGATGGTTTCCTTCGCTTCGCCGATCGTGCCGAAGGTGTACTCCCCGTGCTCGAGGATCTCGAGCAGGGCCGGGGCATCCCCCACCTGGAGCTGGCGCGAGGGCTTGAAGTCCGTTAGCGTGACGAGCCGCGAAATCGTCTGCCACGTCTGGGGCGCGGCCTCGTAGGCCGCGCGGAGCGTCTTGTTCGCGGCGTCCTCGAAGAGCCCTGGGAAGTCCGTGGTCGTGTGGAGCCCCGTCCGCGTCAGCAGCGTATCGACGAGGCGCGAGCGATCGAGCGTGCTCGTCCGGACGCCGCGCGCGCTCAGGAACGCGCGGCCGACGTCGAGGAGGCTCATGCCGCGGTACTGGCGGCTCTTGTCATCGAGCGGGAAGCGATGGGGCGCGATCCGGTGGAGCAGCGCGCCCTCGATGCCGCTCCGGACGTGGACCAAGGGATCGTCGGCGACGGTGATCTCGCTCGCGCCGCTCGGCGCGCGCGGGCCGCGCTCGTCGCCGCTCCGCTTCCGGAGCTCGTCCAGGACGAGGCCCTGCGCCTTCACGAGGGACATGCTTCGATCGCGGATCAGCCGATCCTCGAAGGCGCGCGGCATGCGCGCCGCCAGGCAGGCCGCGCGAATGCCATCGCAGCGCTCGAACTCGGCGGTGGCCCCTTCCTCGCGCTCGTTCGCCTCGGGCGGATCGGCCAGCGTGGGCTCGGCGGGCAGCGGCGCCAGGGGATTGGCCTCGACGATCGTCTCGGACCGGGCCTCATCTAGCATGGTGGTCGTCTCCTTCGTGTGGGACCGTGCGACGGCGAGAATCTCGCAGGGATGCGTGTCGAGGGGGGCGTCGGCGCGGATCTTGGCGCCATCGTCGGCCCCGATTGGGACGACGGAGAGTTCAAAGGGCTCCCAGTCGACCGCGCGGAGGGTCGGGATCTGGCCCTCGCCCCCCGCGACCTTCTCGAACTTGTGGACTCGGTAGCCGACGCTGATATTGCGCAGAATGCCTTGCTGGACCTTGTTCCAGATGGCATCGGCCGCGGGGTCGTCCTTGGCGAAGCGCACGGTGGCGACGCCCTGGCCGCGTTCGAGGCCAGCCGATTCGATGACGCCGATGGCGGCGTCGAGCGACTGCGCGTCGTGGGCCGCGAGGAGACTCGCCCGCCCGCTGGTGAGCCGTCCCATACGCACGTGCGTGGGGTCGAGGCTCAGCTCCTCGTAGAAGGGCTCATCGAACCACGGCACGCGGAGCACGCGCGCGCCGGTCGTCCAGACGACCTCGGCGGTGCGGCGCTCGCGGTTGAGGCTCTCGACGCGGAGATCGGCGCGGCGGGCGAAATCGGAGGCCTGGACGCGCTGGACGGTGGGACGCGCTTTCGCGGCGGTGGCCTTGCGCACGATGGCGCTGAATCTGCCGCGACAGGCAGGGGGCTGCCTAGCCGCAGAATTCGCGGCCCGCAGAATTTGCGGGGGGTCAGCGGGCGAGGAAGGGGCGGCGGGGGACGGCGGGGGAGCTCTCCGTGTGGAGCCACCCCTTGCGGAAGAGGACGGCGA
>DATFYA010000165.1 GCA_035315345.1 Candidatus Methylomirabilota bacterium | reverse complement strand
GAGATTGAGCACCTGCGACTTGCCGATGGTCACGTCGAGCCGGAGGAGCCCGGGCTCCGCAGCGAGAGCCGGGAGCAAGCCCCCGGCGAAGAGCAGCAGCGTGGCGGCCAGCAGCGCGACAGAGACGCGGGCTGCCGGGCTATGACGTCGTGGCATTGCGTGCATTTCCCCCATGTCTGGCGATCTCACTTCTTGGCCGGCTCAGCGACGACGTCGGGCTTGATCTGGCCCAGCTCCTGCCAGCGCTGGTTCCCGTCCCGGGCGAAGAGCTGCTCGGTCATGCTCCCGCCGCGCTGGACCAGCACCGAGTGGGGCGGTTCCACCCCGCTCGGCGCGGTGACCGTGCCCAGCGGGGAGGGATGCACGACGAGATCGAACTGGCGCGACGACTTGCCCGAGAAGATGACCAGCGAGGTGATCCCGGTCGCCTTCCCGACCACCAGGAGCTGGGTCGGGCTGATCACCTGGACGTCGGCGATGTTCGGGTTGGCGACCGCGACCTTGCGGGCGGGATCGGAGATCTCCAGCACGTGCGACCGGTCCACCCCAAGGTACAGCCGACTGAGGGACTGGGCCGCGGTGAAGCCCGGGGTGGCCCCCGCTGCGGCCAGGCCCACCAGCGCGAAGCCGGCGAGCCGAGCGAGATGCGCTCTCATCAGCGGTCTCCCTTGGGCGCGTGCTGCTCGCTCCAGAGGTCGCCGCGCCCGCGCACGAAGACCTGCTCGCTGACCTTTGTCCCCCGGATGACTTCCACTGGATACTTCTCGATCTGGGGCAGCGGCAGCGGGGCGCTCCGGGCCACGACCGCCTTCACGGCGGGCTGCGGGGTGGCGGACGCCACGTCGGAGAGCAGGGAGGACGGGGTCGCGCCGGGCGTCCGGACCACGTCGGTGTCCCGGAGGTTCCGCTGGACGAGCATGAGCTTGCCCTCGGCCTGCGCCACCGCGAGACGCTCGGTCTGCTGCGGCGTCAGCGCCATGGTCACGGTGGTATTCGTCACGGGCTTGTTGTCCTTCATCTCGACGGTCTGGCCGGCCGCGAGCACGGTGACGTCCTGCAGGATCACCTTGGCGATCTTCTCGTTCGCGCCGGGCGCCTTGGGCATGCTCACGAGCACGTCCACCCGGCTGTTCGGCAGCACGAAGCCGCTGTCGCGGGTGGCATCGTCGAGCTTGATGGTGACTCCGCGCTGGCCTTCGGGCACCAGCATCGGCATGATGCCGCCCTTGCCGGAGAGCTGCGGGGCGAGCTTGGCTTCCATCAGCGGCTCCCCGGCCACGATGGATCCCCGCACCACCCGTCCCTCGGCGTCCGCCACACTGCGGATCGCCCCGGGAGGCACGGCCGCCTTCGGCCAGGGGACGAGCTTGACGTGCTGGCCGGTGATGGTCTCGGCGAGCCCGATGTTGGCCGCCGCCACCACGATGCGGTCGGACTGATCGTCGTTGACCCGGGCCACCTGGCTGACCACCCGGTAGACGAGGAAGCTCGCCAGCAGGCCGATGAGAGAGGCGCACAGCACAATCAGCAGCAATCGCCGACGCATAGTGTCCCTACTTTCCCTATTCGCGCCGCATCCTGACCGTCTCCGTGAGTACCAGTGGGCTACCTGGCGTCCCCAGGACGGGTAGGAACAGCGGCACGACAGTCTCGAAATTGACGACCACGGTGGCTTGTACCTGAGAATCCGGCGGACAGGCGGTTGCGGAGCACGTCACCGCTACGCTGGCCGCGGTGAGGTTCGCCGCGCTGAGGACCTCGTTCACCCGGGTCACAGCCGGCCCGTTGTTGAACGAAGGGTTGTTCGGATCGGGAGGAGGCGTGACCACCCCCACCCGCGCGCCTTCCCGGGCGGCGTTGGTCGCGATGTTCGACGTGAGCCACGCCCGGCTCAGCTCGAGAGACGCGAGGAAGATGAACAGCAGCGTCGGCAGGACCACGAGGAACTCGAGCGTGGAGGTGCCTCGCTGATTGCCGAGTCGTCGCATCAGTCTCATGGTCGTGTGCATTGTGTTTTTGTGCCAGCTCCCGGGGCCCGAACGGGCCCCGGGAATCGGCTGGGGTTCCTACGTGACGATACCGGTCAGCTTGGTGGTGATGTCCGTGATGACCGCGTCGATGCCGGCCTTGAGGGTGCCGGGATAGACTGCGACCGCGAGCATCACGATGAGCGCGCCCACCGCGATCCACTCGAGCGTCTCGACGCCCTGCTCGTCCTTCAGGTATCCGAGGATCCGCTTCATTGCCTGTTGTCTCCTTTGCTCCCATCGTTCACGATGGTGAGTCTGAGAAGTTCACTGCGCCTCGCTGCTGCTCCGCCCCGCTACCTGCTGCCCCGCCTCCCCCCTCTCATCCGACGCTGTCTCGACTCGGCTGCACCTCGTACGCCCTCACGTCTGCGAAGCCGCTGCACTCCAGTGCCAGCACCACCGCGGCCATTCGATCTCGCGGGATCCGGAACCCCACGGCTCCCGGTTCGACCAGGTCCAGCTCGTTCTCTGAGACCTCGCCCAGCAGGCCGGCCTGCTCGAGCACCTCGAACACCGCCGGAGCCTGTCCACCGTTGTGGTCGAGCTTCACGACCACGAGCGACTCCGCGTTGCTCACCCTCGATCCCTTTCCACCTCTCCGGGAAGCGCCGGAGGTGATGTTTCCGTCTGGTACTGCCTTCTGCCCTGGTCGCTTGTCGAGGCGTGGCAGATTGCAGAGCGCGTGCCATGCGTGGGGCAATCCTGGCCGGCGAGGGAACGAGGCTATATGCGACCGAGAGTTACGCCTGACTGAGAGGACACACTCCCGTGGCGTTACTCAATGCGGAAATGGATTGGCAGACGGTGGCGAAAGACGCGAGGCCGCCTCGAGGCGAGACCGAATGTCCCATGTTCTCCCCGGGCTACGGGCGCCGACGACCCGTATGCAGAACCGCATATCGACTCTTGGTTCTCGCGACGGCGGAATCATTGCGCAGGACTGAAAAGCGCGGATCCGCGCGCTCGTTAGCCAGATTGGGATAATCTTTATCCCCTTCCGAGGCAGGTGTGGAACCGCTCCTTGGAGTCACTTGCGTTAAGTGTGCGCCTCGGATAGCATCGCCGCTCCGGGCGTCATCCTGGCATTTCTCGTGCTGCTGCTGTCGCGACCGAACTTGGCAGTGATCCACGGAGAAAGCCGTGCCCATCGAGCTGATGAAGCGCAACGCCGCGCGGGATTCGACGCCAGCCCACTCCGCCCAAGGGGCCTCGCTCGAGATGCTCGAGGCGATGGTGGAGGGCGCGCGGGAGGGGCTCTGCATTCTCAGCCCGCAGGCGATCCTGCTGCGTGGCAATCGGGCGGCCGGCGAGCTGCTCGGCTTCGAGCCGCGAGAGGCGATGGGCCGGCCGGTCCACGAGCTCGGGGTGGATCGCGACTTCGACTGGTCGATCAGCGGGGAAGTCGCGGCGGCGCGGGTCGCGGTGTCGACGGTCCAGACGCTCCGTAACGGACGAAAGGTGCTGGTCTCCGGTGCGCCCATCGTGTCGGCGGCCGAGCTCTCCTATGTCGTCGTGACCATCCGCGAGATCACCGACATGGGGCAGGTGATGAGCCGGCTGCGCGATGCCGTCGAGCGGGCCGACCAGTCGCGCTCCACGCTGACCATCACCGCGGACCGGGAGCCGCAGCCGGACGAGGTCGTCACGAACAGCCCGACTCTGGCCGCGCTGCGCGCCACGGCTCTACGGTACGCGGCCGTGGACTCGACTGTCCTGGTGGTGGGTGAGACGGGAGCCGGCAAGGGCCTGTTCGCCCGGCTGATCCACCAGGCCTCCGCCCGGAGCGGCGGTCCGTTTCTCGAGGTGAACTGCGGCGCCATCCCGGAAGGCTTGATGGAGGCCGAGCTGTTTGGCTACGCGAAGGGCGCTTTCACCGGGGCGGACGCCAAGGGGAAGGTCGGGCTCGTCGAGCTGGCCCACAAGGGCACCCTGCTACTGAACGAGATCGGCGATCTCCCGCTGAGCCTGCAGGTGAAGCTGCTGCGGTTCCTCGAGGATGGCGAGGTGTGGGCGGTGGGAGCCGTGAAGCCCAAGCGTCCAGACGTGCGGATCATCGCCGCCACCAACCGGGATCTGCGCCGCATGATCGCCGACGGGCACTTCCGCGGGGACCTCTTCTATCGGCTCGACGTGCTGGCGCTCGAGGTTCCCCCCCTGCGCCACCATCCGGAGGACATCCCGCGTCTCATCGAGGTGGCCCTGGCGAGGGCCGAGAAGCGGCTCCGGATGCGCCGGGGCATCACCCCCGAGGCGGTCGCGATGCTCTGCTGCTATCAGTTCCCAGGCAACGTGCGCGAGCTGTCGAATCTGGCCGAGCGCCTCGTGGTGAGCGCCACCTCCGATCTGATCGACGTGGCCGATCTGCCCGCACACGTGCGCGGCGTGCCGGCAGTCCCGGCTCGAGACGTCCCCGGCCCGGGATCGAGCCTCCGCAAGAGGCTGCGGAAGATGGAGAGCGAGCTGCTGAAGGACGCGCTGGACCGCTACAAGACACAGGCCCTCGCCGCGCGGTACCTGGGGGTGACGCAGTCCACGGTGGCGCGCAAGGCCAAGCGGTACGGGCTGACGAGCGAAGGGCTCGCCGGCCCGTTGGCTGGGACGAACTCTAGTACGACTTCGGCGTTGGCTTGATGTCCTCGCCGGTCAGGACCCACTGACCGCCACAGCCGCCCTTCACGAAATCGGTCGATTCCTGGTAGAGGGCTCCGAAGGTCAGCGTCATGGCGATGACGTACCCGAGGCCGCTCAGCCCGCACACGATGGCCTTGCCCGGTACGTAGAAGATGTCGCCCACCACCGCGGCGGCGGTGGCGCCCGCGGAGTCCTCGGCCGAGGCGACGCTCGCGCCCGTGACGGCCAGGACCAGGATCAGCACTGCGGCGATCGATCGCGTTGCATTCATCAATGCCTCCACCCTTATGCAGATTTGGATCGGCGGTGCGGTCGGAACGACGATCCGGCGCGCACCGCGCCCGGCACTCTAGGCCGCGCGCCCGACGATGTCAAGCGCGATGCGCGGCCGGTCGACTTGACGGTTGACGCCGAGGATGCGCCACGTAGTTTCCATCTTGGGCGCCGCAGTTCTCACCGTCATGGCGCTCAGGTAGCGTTCATCCCGTGACAGCGCATCGTGTGAGGCGCGACTGGTATCCGTTGATCGCGGGCGTTCTGGCCGTCGTTGTGGCAGAGTTCGTCCTCATCCTGTGGACGACGAGCGGGCATTTCACCTACACGCTGGACGACCCCTACATCCATCTTGCCCTCGCCGAGAATCTCGCGCGCTTCGGACACTACGGTCTCAACCTCGAGGACTACTCCTCGCCGTCGTCATCGATCCTCTGGCCGTTGTTGCTGGTTCCGTTTCTCACCCTCGGCGCGGGACTCTACGCGCCCCTTATCGTGAATACTCCGTGCGCCATCGCGACGGTACTCGTCATTCACCAGCTCATTGTCGAGTGCGCGGCGTCGGACGCGAAACACGGTACAAAGGTCCCGTGTGTCTGGGCGCTCCTGATATTCTTTGCCGCCAACGGATTCGGGCTCATCTTCACGGGCATGGAGCATTCGCTGCAGGTCCTTGTCACCGTCTCGGTGCTCTATCTCCTCATCCGCATGCAATTGGCCACCGACAGCGGAAAGGAACTGCCGTCCTACAACCATTATCTCCTGGTGCTGTTCGTGGTTCTTTCGCCGCTCGTCAGGTTCGAGGGATTGGCGATATCGGCGTTCGCAATCGCGATGCTGATCCGGTTCCGGAAGCCGCGCCTCGCGATCTTTTCGGCC
>DATFYA010000164.1 GCA_035315345.1 Candidatus Methylomirabilota bacterium | reverse complement strand
CTCGCGCACCGGCAGGATGAAGGACCACGAGATCACGAAGCCGAGGCCGAGGGCCAGGACGATCGAGGCGGCCGCGAAGCCGCCGGTGAGCAGGAGCGCGCGACGGTAGGTCGCCTCCACGCCCTCGCGGATACGGCCCATGCCGGCTTCCTCGGCTCTCACCGCCTTCGTCACCAGCGTCGCGATCTCCCGGTAGAGCGGGTAGCCCTCGCTGAGGTGGAGATCCATCGCCTCGTCGGCCTTGTCGTCGCGGATGAGGGCCGCGATGCGCACCACGGTGGCCATGACCTGATCCTGGGTACGGCGGATGGCCCGGATCGTCTCGCGCTGCGCGGTCGGGGCCGCGTCTTCGAGGCGGTCGAACGTGTCGTTGAAGCGGTTGTTCTCGCGGAAGACGGACTCGATGGAGGCGTCGTCCCGCAGGGCCAGCGCGTTGCGCATGAAGTTCATCTGCAGGCCGAGCGCATGCTCGATCTGTCGCATGGCGTCCACCCGCTCGCGCGCCTGATCCAGCAGCCGGCTCTGACGGGCCACGCGGGCGATCGACTCCAGGCCGGTGATCCCCATGACGATGAGCAGCAGCGCGATGAGGAGGAAGGCCCCCAGCAGCTTCGTGTGCACCGACGCGCGCAGCCGGGCGACCCGCCGCACCAGCGGACCGAGGGGCCAGTAGGCGAGCAGGACGCGCGCGATCCGCTCGCCCGGGCCCGGCCGCGAGGCGAGACCGGTCGAGTCAGCGGGACGTTCATCCTGGCGTGAGCCCATGCGCGCTCTGCGGCCTCGCGGGATGCTAGCAGGTCGGTCACAGGCGGTCAACGTGGCCATCGTGGCGCGCGTTCCTTGACACGGCAAGTTCCGTGGCCGATAATCCCCGCGGCCTCGCGCCCTGCCGGATCCCACGCTTCAGGGAAGGAAGACCGCATGACTACCGACCGCGACGCGACCACGCCGTCGCCCACCTCCCGCCGACGCCTGCTGCAGACCGCGGCCATCGCCGCCGGGGCCACCGCCGGCCTGGGCTTCCCCGCGGTGGTGCGCTCGCAGGCGCCGATCAAGTGGCGCGTGCAGACCGCGGCCTATGCCGGAACGGCCGGATACACGCAGTTCCAGAAATACTGCGCGAACATCAAGGAGCTGTCCGAGGGCAAGCTGCAGTTCCAGCCGTTCCCGCCGGACGCGGTCGTGGGCACCTTCGAGATGTTCAACGCGGTGAAGGGCGGCGTGCTGGACGCCATGCACTGCTTCACCACCTACTGGGCGGGCACGATGCCGGTCGCCGCGTTCCTGTCCTCGTATCCCCTGGGCCTGGACCGGCCGGATCAGTGGGAGACCTGGTTCTACGAGCTGGGAGGTTTGCAGATCGCACGCAAGGCCTTCCGCGCGCAGAACATGTACTACGTGGGCCCCGTCCAGCACGACCTGAACATCATCCACTCGAAGGTGCCGATCCGCTCCTTCGAGGAGTTCAAGGGCAAGCGCATCCGCTTCCCGGGGGGAATGGTCGGCGAGATCTTCACGCAGGCCGGTGTCTCCACGGTGCTCCTGACCGGCGGCGAGGTGTACGGCGCCCTGGAGCGCGGCGTCATCGACGCGGCCGACTTCGTCGGCCCGGCCGTCAACTACAATCTCAGATTCGGCGTGGTCGCCAAGTACATCATCATGGGGCCGCCCTCGACGCCGTGTCTCCACCAGCCGGTCGACCTCATGGATGTGACCGTCAACATGGCCCGGTGGACCGCGCTCCCGAAGCACCTGCAGGAGGTGGTGACCGCGGCCACCCGGCAGCACTCGTGGGATCACTACGCCTACATTCAGAAGGAGAACATCTCGGCCTGGGAGAAGTACAAGACCGACGGCGTGCAGGTGATTCGGCTCTCCGAGGAGGACGTGCAGAAGTTCCGGCGGTTCGCCATCCCGCTCTGGTTCAAGTGGGCCAAGAAGGACCCGCTGACCCGGGAGGCGTTCGCCTCGCAGCTCGCCTTCATGCGCACGGTCAACGTCGGCTACGTCCCGGATTCGATGCTGGTCGATGTCGACGGCAAGACCAAGCTCACGCTCTGAGGCCGACGCGGTGGTCGATCTGCACGAGCTCTCGCTCATCGAGCTGTCCCGGCTGATCGCGGCCCGGAAGCTGTCTCCGGTGGAGCTGGCCGACGCGCTGATCGCGCGCGCGGAGGCCCTGGACGGCCAGCTCCGCTCGTTCATCACGCCCACGTTCGAGCTGGCCCGGCGCCAGGCGCGCCAGGCCGAGGCCGAGATCGCGGCGGGCCGCCCACGCGGGCATCTCCACGGCATCCCCTTCGGGCTCAAGGACATCTACGACACCGCGGGCATCCTCACGTCGGCGCACTCGCGAGTGTTCATCGATCGCATTCCGACCGAGGACGCGACCGCCACCGCGAAGCTCTACGAGGCGGGCGCGGTGCTGCTCGGCAAGCTCGCCACCCACGAGATGGCCCACGCCGGGCCGTCGTTCGACCTGCCGTGGCCGCCCGCGCGCAATCCCTGGAACCCGGCCCACTTCACGGGCGGCTCCTCCACCGGCTCGGGCGCCGCCGTCGCGGCCGGGCTGGTGCCGGTCGCCCTGGGCTCGGACACCGGCGGCTCGATCCGCGGACCGGCCTCGCACTGCGGCGTGGTCGGGCTCATGCCCACGTTCGGCCTGGTGAGCCGCGCGGGGGTCGTCACCAACTCGTACACGTTCGACCACTGCGGCCCCCTCACCCGCTCCGTCGCGGACGCCGCCCTCGTGCTGCAGGCCCTGGCCGGCTACGACGCGAGGGATGCGGGCAGCCTGAATCGTCCGATCCCCCGCTACGACGAGGCGCTGGGACCGGACCTGCGCGGGCTCCGGATCGGCGTGCTCCGTCACCACTGGGAGGCCGACATCCCCGCCTCGGACGACGTCCGCGGGGCGATGGAGGCCGCGCTCGAGGTGCTGCGCCGGCTCGGCGCCACGCTCGAGGACTGCCGCGTGAGGCCACTCGCCGCGTACTACGACGTCAAGATCATCATCGCGGAGACCGAGATCTTCAGCGTGCACCAGGCCAACCTGGTCGCGCGCCCCGGCGACTTCGGCGCCGACTTCCGCACCCGCGCGCTCCCCGCCGTGCTCTTCACCGCCAACGACTACGTGCAGGCCACCCGCGAGCACCGGCGGATGATGGCGGAGATGGAGCCGCTCTACGGTCGGTTCGACGCCTTCGTGACCGCCGGGCTGGGCGAGGCTCCCCGTCTCGCCGACTATCGCAGCGTCTCGTTCTGGCAGAAGCCGAGCGCGCTCACCGCCTGGAACGTCACCGGCCAGCCGGTGCTCGCCCTGCCCAACGGCTTCGGGCGCAACGCCCTGCCGCTGGGCATGCAGATCCTCGGACGGCCGTTCGAGGAGCCGACCATTCTGCGCATCGGTCACGCCTACGAGCAGGCCACCGAGTGGCACCGTCGCCGGCCCGCTTTGGTGGCCGGCGCCGAGGCGCCCCCGGTCACGCCGCCGCCCGTGCTCTCGGTGACCGAGCCCGCCGACGCGGCCACGCGCGACCTCTGCGCGACCGCGGCCCGACGCGCCGGTCTGCGACTCGACGACCTGATGCTCGCGCAGCTCCTGGAAGGCGCGCCCTACGCGCTCGGCATGGTCGAGCGGCTCCGGCGGGATCACGGCCTGCACCACGAGCCCGCGAACGTCTTCAGCTTCCCCCCGTCACGCCTCGGCTAGGACTTCCATGCTGGCCGAGCTCCGCGAGGCCGACGCCACCGGCGACATCGCCGCCATCTACGAGCAGATCCGGCGCCTCTGGGCCGTGCCATACGTCTCGTCGCTCCAGCGTCACCTCGCCACCCGACCGGGCTGGCTCGAGTGGACGTGGGCGGCGGTGGGCTCCGCCTTCGCGAGCGGGACCGGGCAGGCCGCGGCCTGGCGCGCCGCCGACGGTCTCTCCGTGCCGCGCCTGGCCCCGATCTCGCGCGACGCGCTTGCGGTGTGGGGCGTGGACGCGAGCGGAGAGGCGGCCATCCGCGCGACCTGCGCCAGCTTCGTTCGCGTGAGCCCGGTCAACCTCGTGCTGTCGGCCCTGCTGCGCCGGCTGCTCAACGGCGAGCGCCCCGCGGGACGTGACGGGACGCCGGCGGCCTGGACACCGCCGCCCTCGCTGGGCCCGCTCCCGGCTCTCGCCGACCCGGCGAAGCTCCCCGCGGCCGAGCGCGCGGTGCTGGCCATGCTCGGCACCACCGTCGGCGACCAGGTGTTCGTGCCGGGGCTCTATCGGATGCTGGCGGCCTGGCCGGCATTCCTCGCGCACGTGGCGACGGTGCTGCGCCCGCACCTGGACGACGCGGCCACCCGCGCGGCCGGCCAGC
>DATFYA010000163.1 GCA_035315345.1 Candidatus Methylomirabilota bacterium | reverse complement strand
CATCCGGGACTACCAACCGCCGCGTGCTGTAGTTCGCTCCACCAGAAATTCTACGATGGGTGTATTCATCCCTGAAGGAGCGGGGCCTTGTCAAGCCCGTTCCGGTGTGGGGTTGCTCTTTTCTTTCTGCTGTTCCGCCGTTTTTCGGGCGCGCTCGGTAGAGGCGGCGGGGTCAAGGATCGGCCGGAGGCCGACCGCGTAGCGGCCGAAGGTCCTTGACGGCGACGCCGCCGGGCGCAGGCTTGTGATGGCGGAGAGGAGCAAGGGGGGTTGCTGGTCTGCGCCGGTTGGTCACTCGGGTTGGGTGCTCGCTCCTTCTTCAGGGTATCGCTGGGGTTCTTCCTGCCGGCGGGTTCCAGCAAATTCCCCGATATGTGGCACACGCCCGTCGTGGGGTGGGCATTCATCCCTTCGCCGCGCGGCGGCGGCATGGAGCGCTACGACCGGTGGTTGGCCTGGACGGGGTCAATCAGTGGGGACGACCACGCCCGCACGCGGGGGGTCAGAATGCTCGCGACCCGCGCCCAGACAGGTGACGGCGACGGCAGTTCTCATGCCGCCAGCCGGCGAACGTGATGGTCGCGGAGCGCGTAGAACACGCACTCGATGAGCTCGCGGGCGGCGGCGACCTTGGCCTGGTTGCGGCCGCGGCGCTCGGCGACCTGGTCGCGGAACGCGCCGATCCGGGTCTGTGGTCCGACCCGCTGCACGGCCTCGAGCGCGGCCCAGCGCACCAGCTTGGAGCCCATCTTGGTGATCCGCCCGCGGCGCACCTTGGTGTCCGACTCACGGTGTTTGGGAGTCAACCCGGCCCAGCTGGCCAGCTGTTCGGGGCGGCGGAAGCGGCGCACGTCGCCGATCTCGGCCACGAACACCGCGCCCAGGGTGGGGCCCACCCCGGGGATGGTCTGCACCGCGGCGTAGCCCGGGTCGGCATGCAGCGGCGTGGTCACCAACCCGGCGAAGGTGTCGATCTCGAAGGTGATCGCGTCGATCAATCGCAGCGCCGAGTTCGTCTTGGCCCGCATCGCGGCCGGCAGCGCCACCCGTTCAAGCAGCTCGCGCCCGCCCGGGCCGAACACATCCGAGCTCATCACCGGCACCCCGGCGCTCGCGAGCACGGCGTGCACCTGGCACTTGAGGTTGGTGCGCAACCCGACCAGCTTGGCCCGATGCCGGACCAGCTCACGCAGCTCCCGGCTCGCCGGCGGGGCGATCCAGGCCTCGGGCAGCCGACCCATCCGCAGCAAATCGGCCAGGTCGGCCGCGTCGCGCTCGTCGTTCTTGACCCTGCGGTAGGCGAATCCCTTGACCCCCAACGGATGCGCCAGGTGCACCGACGCGCCCAGCTCGGTCAACGCGTCCGCGGCCCAATACCAGCCATAACAGGCCTCAAGCGCCACCTCCGGCGCCTCCCCGGCGCGGGACATCACCAGCCGCAGGTACTCCGGGTCGTTGCTGATCCGCACCGTCTCCAACCTCTCGCCGGCCTCGGTCATCCGCACCAGCACCGACCGGCGCCGATGCAGATCGATCCCCACGTACTGCTGGCCGTCATACGATGTGCTCACAGGGCCTCCCTTGTCGTTGAGGTGAGCAACCCCGAGAGTGCCTCGGGACCCACGGGGAGCGGAGGCCCCGCTCCTTCATCGCATCAGCCTGGTTGATCAACGCATGGCGCGTTGCCGGTCGGCGGTGGGCCTCCGGTCGGTTGCGTTGTCGTCAGGCCGGCGTCGGTAAGGCTGGCATCCAGGGTTGGCCGGTCAGCGCGTCGCGCAACGCGGTGATCTTGTCGATGCCGTGCTTGGCGGCGGTGGAGACGTAGCCGAGGATGGTGTAGCGGTCCTGGGTGCGTTTCTCGCTGGTCAGCCGCCCGGAGATCTTCTGCTGGATCTTGGAGGGGCGGAGGTCGCGTTCGGCCTGGTTCGAGGTGGGCGGCACCTGCAGGTCGAAGGCGAAGCGCAGGACGTCGGCTTCGCGGTCGCGCAGGACCTCCAGCAGCAGCCGGGCCTTGCGCTCGCCGGGGCGGGTGCCGTGGCTGGTGGTGTCGGACAGCCCGACCGCTCGTCCGTCGCGCAGCCGGCGCAGCAGCTCCTCGCGGACGTCGACGGCGATCGTGTCGTGGCCCTGTTCGCGGGCCTGGTTGGCGTGGTGGATCAGCGCGCGCAGCGCGGCGGCGATCTGGACCGGCCAGATGGCGTCGGGGTAGACCTGCGCGGCGTCGGCGAGATCACGCAGCAGGTGCGCGGTACACAGTTGGTGGACCAGCGCGCCGAGCGTGGTGGAGTCGTAGTTCTGGTAGCGGTCGTGCACGATCACCGACCCGGACGCGGCCAGCTCGGCCACGACGGACGCCTTAAACGTGGTCAGGGACCGGTCGCCGAGCAGGTAGTGGGTGTAGAGGTCGGTGCAGGCCACCAGCAGGTACCGCTCCGCCTTCTTCTTCCCGGCGGCAGGCGAGCGCGGGCCCACGCGCAGCGGGGTCTCATCGCAGCACACCGCGTACGCCAGAGTGATCAGCGTGCGGATCCGCTGACCGACCTCGCCGAGCACCCCGGCGGTACGGCCGATCATGCCGTGCACGAACCCGACCGACGGCGCGGTCCCGGTCAGCGACTCCAGCAACGCCACGACCCGGTGCGCGGGCACGAAGTGCACCACCATCAGGTAGACGGCGAACGCGGCCAGGTTGGGGCCGTACCCGACCGGGCCCGAGCGGGCCCCATCGGGCCGGGCGGCGGTGTGCAGCCTGCCGCAGCCGCACACGACCTGGTGCTGGTCGTACTGGGTGACGGTCACCGCGACCTGCGGAATCTCGTGCTGCTGGTAGCGGTCCACCACACCCAGGTCCCGGGCTCGGTCGAGACCATCACCGCAGTCACAGCGGCCTTCGGGGAACCGGTCGCGGCGCTGGTCGGGGTGATCGGTCCACGCCAGATGCGCCCCCGACGCCCCGCGCTGCTTGCCGCGGGGCCGTTTCGGCCCACCCCGACCCCGCTGCCTGTCCGGCGGTGCGGGCTTGCCCGGATCGTCATCGCGCGACGGCGGGTTGGAGGAGTTACCCGAGTTGCGCGACAGCAGGTGCTCCAGCCTGGCCAGCTTCCCGGCCAGTGCCTCGTTGGCCTCCATCAGCTGCGCGAGCTGCCCGGCCATCTCGCTGATCTGCCGGTCCTGCACGGCGAGCTGCCCGGCCTGGCGCCGAACCACGACGATCAACTCGTCGCGTGACATCTCCTCCGGCTCGAGCACCGGAAGATCCAACCGTAGACCAGCCGATCACCGCCGGACCGACACGCCCACATCGTCGACCTGGTCAACGCGCGGACCACGCGCAGATCAGACCGCGGGCTGAATGTTTACGCGGCGACGTGTCGGGGATAAGCGTGTCCTGGTACGGCAGCCGCACTTCGTTACAGTATGAGGTCTGCCGTTGGAGTCGGGCCCGGTGGTGGAACCATC